>CAIYPA010000079.1 GCA_903927965.1 uncultured Bacteroidia bacterium
GGTTGAACCTGTAAAATGGATACCAGCAAAATCGGGATGACTAAAAATGACTTTGCCTGCTGCCGGTCCCGACACGTAAACAAGATTAATTACGCCATCAGGAAGACCTGCCTCCTTAAGGATTTCCATGATTACTGCAGCCGAATAGACTGCTGTTTTAGCAGGTTTCCAAACACATACGTTTCCCATCATAACAGGGGCAACGGGAAGATTGCCCGCAATTGAGGTAAAGTTAAAGGGAGTTAAAGCAAAAACAAATCCTTCGAGCGGACGGAATTCGTTGTAATTCCACATGCCTGGATTTGAACCAGGTTGCATGGCGTAAATTTGTGTCATACACTGAACCCCGTACCGATAGAAATCGGCCAGTTCACATGCCGCATCAATTTCAGCCTGATAGGCATTCTTCGATTGTCCCAACATTGTGGCAGCATTGATTTTAGCCCTGTACGGTCCTGCCAGCAAATCTGCAGCTTTTAGAAATATTGCAGCACGGTGCTGCCAACCCAAATCTGCCCATGCGGACCTGGCATACAAAGCAGCCTCAATAGCCTGATTAACATGCGATTCATTGCCCTGATAAAAAAAACCCAACAGATGTTTCAAATCATGAGGGGGACGGATTTCCATTTTTCTGGAACTTAAAACCTCTTTCCCCCCGATGATCATTGGTAGCTCAACAACTTTTGAACGCAATTCGGTAAGGGCTACTTTTAAAATTTTTCTTTCGGGAGAACCTGGTGCATAACTCTTTACCGGTTCATTGGTGGGAATAGGGACATTAAAAAAACCTTTGGACATGGCACGATAATTTATGAATATTTCGGTTACAAAAGTAGTGGTCAGGCCAATCAATTTTGCTAATAAATATCAGCTTTCAATAATTAGCGGCTGGCGGTTGGCGACTAGCGGCTGACAGTTCTCGACTTTCCGGTTTCATTTTACATTTTACATTGGGCGACCACAAGGGTGCGCCCCTACGCGCCCCATCCCCTATGCGCCATGCCCCAAGCTTTTCAGGTATTCCGGCAACCTTTCGAGCAGGGTTCCGGGTTCGATATGCAGCACCCTCATTCCGGTGGTCTGTGCTGCATCGGTATTGTCTTTCATATCATCGACAAAAAGGGTTTCACTTGGTACAAGACCTGCCTCCTCCAATGCATTGGTGAAAATCTGCGGATTTGGTTTTCTTAAACCCATCTCATGCGAATAGAAGTTTCGTTCAAATAATGCGAACAGGGAGTAACCGTGGCTTTCCTCAAATTTCTGGTGGAAAACCCTGCGATGGATTTCATTGGTGTTGCTCAATAAATAGAGATTATAGTCTTTCTTTAATCCCTCAAGATACCTGACCCTTTCAGAAGGAATATCGAGCAACATGGCTGACCATGCCATATCTATCTCTATATCTGAAACATAAGAATTCATGTTCATTCTTACAATTTCACGGAAAGCTTCAGGAGACGCTTGTCCCATTTCGAGATTGTAAAAAAGGTCTTTGTTTAGGGGTTGATTTTTTTCTTCGAAAAAATCTTTCCATCCCATGTTGCGGAACGCTTCGACAGTTAGTTGAGGGTCAATGTTCAGGATTACACCGCCGAGGTCAAAAATGATGTTGCGGATTTGAATTGATGTCATAATTAAGTTGTTTTATTGTAAAGATATGGGTTTATCGCCTACTTATGGGCTAAATCTTTTGCAGCAGTTTCCATCAACAAATAGAAAGCTTGTCCTTCAGGGGCAAAATAAGGTCTGTCGAAATTGGGCAATCCACATACGTCATGAACATATCCCAAAACATCAACTTTGCTATTTGCGGCTTTTCGCATCAATTCAGCTTGCCTAAGATAAGCTGAATCAAGATAGCCTGCCTTTACTCCACGGAAAATTGTATAAGTGATCATCTGGCTAAGGTTGACTTCCACAAATGAATCTGGTTTATTGATTACATCATGAAACAATCCATCAGGTCTCAGGTATTTCAAACAACTGTCCACGAGTTCCTTTACATAGCCGATTAATCTCTTTTTCTCAGTCATCATACTATCCGGCAGCAACTTAATAACCCGGGTAATTCCCGCTGCTGACCATCCGTTGCCGACACCCCAGAAATCCTCCCTTTTAAACCTTTTCTTCTCATCGTCCCATATGTGTGAATACAATAGATATTCAGGATGGTACAAATACTGTCGAAAACCTTCGATTTGCTTGATCGCCTCTTTGAACTCACCTGAAGCTGCCAGAAATGGGGGCAACATGTAATTGGCATCCGACATGATCCATTTGGCCGGTTCCTGTGAGTGGTAAATTATTCCTTCAGGGGTTTTGTGATCCGATAATTTGAAGACCTCCAACATTGCCTCAGCTCCATTTTTAAAGATCGGATCACCAGTTTTTTTCCAGGCTTCCAGAACCACCTCTCCTATACTTGCACAATCTGTGATCGGGCCATTATTTTTAATTACGGAAAATCGGCCGTTGACCTGCCTAAGGATAGCACCCCTGGCAAAAGAAATCGTCATGTCGGTTTCACCCATTTCCAGAAAGGCCTGTGCAACAGTTCCTTGCTCCCAATCGTAACGTTGCATCCCAAGTGTGGCCAATTTCACACGTTCAATCCGGGTATGCAGATCCGATGGTTTACCGTTAAATAGGTCTCCAATGGGTTTATCAGCAAGCGGAAGCCTCGAAGCACCATTTGAAATCGTTTGGAATCCGGTAACCGCAACAACCGCACTTCCTGCTGTTTTCAAAAAATATCTCCTCGAGGAATTGTATCCATTATTTTTCATTATCCAGGCAAATAAAAATGTTTAAACAAATATAGAATCTCTTTTCACATAATAATTAGGTTTCAGGTTTTATTCAGCTACCTTTATTCGATTATTTGGAAAAGCATCAACCAACATAAATTATGCAGGTAGGGATGGTAAATTCCAGATGAATATTCAAATTATAAGATTAACCATAATATATATTATAAAAATGTCAATAATTGAAGGCAACAAGGAAACCGCAGTTGATTTACGTCTCTTAGTCGAAGATTCATTAAAATCCAATTTAATCTCAATACCCATTAATCCTTCTGAAGCTGATTGGCAAAGAGTTGTACTTGAACTTAGGGTGCATCAGATCGAGCTCGAAATGCAGAATGATGAACTTGTCAAGTCAAAAGAGGTGGCTTATGCCGCCGTGAAACAGGCTGAAATCGCGATTGAAAAATACACAGAATTATACGACTTTGCTCCTTCAGGGTATTTTACACTTTCAAAAGATGGGATTATCCTTGATATCAATTTCAGGGCTGCAAGAATGATCAATAAAAAACGATCCCTATTAAAAAACAGCTCGTTTGGTTTTTTTGTCTCCAACGATACCAAAAAAATCTATAACAATTTTATAATCAATACATTTGATTCCAATATCACCCAAAGTTGCGATGTGACACTTTTATTGGATAACAGGTCACCAATGTATATTCAGCTTTCAGGTATTGTGATCGACAACAAAGAACAATGCCTTGTAAATGTGGTAGATATTACTGAGCACAAACAAGTCGAACAACTCCTGAAACAGACCCGCATGAATTACGAAACCTTTTTTAATTCCTCCAACGACCTGTACTTTATTTTGGACGCCTCCGGAAATATTTTACAAACGAACACTACAGTAGTTGACCGACTTGGTTTTCCAACAAAGGAACTAACAGGCAAATCGATCAATATCCTTAATCCACAGGAAAATTGTGACGAATCTTCCCTGATTTTGGGGAAGATGCTTAGTGGAATTACGATGACAACTCCTTTCCCTTTTTTTACCAAACAAGGAATTGAAGTTCCTGTTGAAACAAGAGTTACTGCTGGCATCTGGAACGGCTTGCCAGTCGTGTTTTGGGTATCAAAAGAGATTACCACATGAACTAAGATAGGAATTTTACCGTTCTGAGTAGGACTTTTAGAAATCTATCTCAATATTATGATAATGTAAATGAATGATAAATTGGAACATAAAAAAAACCTTCGGCAAAAAGCAGAGGACATTTGGGGCGAAAAAATAAATCCTCTCCTCGTCGACCCCACTATATCAGACCTTCAGAAGTTAATCCATGAACTTGGGGTACACCAGATTGAACTGGAAATGCAGAACGAAGAGCTTGTTCTTGCAAAAGAGGAGGTAGAAACGGCAAGAAAACAAGCAGTCGATATAAAAGAAAAATACATCGAATTGTACGATTTTGCCCCCACCGGATATTTTACACTTTCTAAAGAAGATTCAATTCTTGATATCAACTTCAGTGCGGCCAGGATGGTAGATAAGGAGCGCTCTCTTTTAACACATAGGAAGTTTGGCCAGTTTGTTTCTTACGATACAAAACCAATTTACTACCGCTTTCTCGATAATTTGTTCGGTTCAAAAATAAACGAAACCTGCGAGGTGACACTGGAATTGGAAGGCAAACTTACAGTATTTGTGCGACTTACGGGAATTGCTATCGAGAACAGGGAACAATGTCTGGTTAATATTGTGGATATCACAAAAAGTTTGGCTGCAAAAAAGGATTTGGAGCGGACATCTGCCCAATTGGCATTGGCCACCCTTGCCGGAGGTGTCGGTTTGTGGGACTACGACATTGAAAAAAATGTTCTGGTGTGGGACAATCAGATGCTTGATTTATATGGTGTTGACAAAAAGAATTTTGTAGGAGCCTACGAAACATGGTGGGCTGGCCTTCATCCCGATGATAGGATAAGGAGCGATGCAGAATTCAAAATGGCTCTATGCGGCGAAAAAGAATATGATATCGAGTTTCGGGTGATTTGGCCAGATAAAACGATCCGACATATCAGGGCGCGTGCAATTGTTCAACGCGATGGTTCAGGAAAAGCAATGCGCATGATTGGAACCAACTGGGACATCACCGAACGTAAGCTGACAGAGAACGCATTACGATTCTCTGAAGCCAAACACAGTTCGATGATCGCCAATATTTCGGATGTAATCGGTATCATGGGCGCAGATGGCCGCATGAAATACAAAAGTCCGAATATGGAGAAATGGTTTGGTTGGCAACCTCAAGACCTGATCGGAACCGATGGCTGGCTGACAGTCCATCCCGACGACTTGCAACGGATCCAAACAGAATTCTTTGACCTCCTTGAAAAGGACCTTTCAGTCACGACAGTAGAATACAGGTACAAATGTAAAGATGGCAGTTATAAACCAATTGAACTAACAGCCACAAATCTGGTGAGCGACCCGGTTATCAATGGGGTATTGTTAAATTATCACGATATTTCAAAGCGAAAGTTGTCAGAAGGTTTGTTGGCCCAGACCCGACAGAACTATGAAACTTTTTTCAATACCATCGACGATTTCCTTTTTGTTTTGGATGTCAAGGGAAATATCCTCCATACAAATGCAACTGTCATCAACCGGCTTGGATATACGCGTGAAGAACTTCTTGGGGAATCGATACTCATGGTCCATCCTCCCGGACGGCGTGAAGAAGCAGGTAGGATTACAGGCGAAATGTTGGCGGGACTGACCGATTTTTGCCCTGTTCCTATTGTCACAAAATCGGGCGTTCAAATTCCGGTCGAAACAAGGGTTTCGCGTGGGATTTGGGATGGTAAACCCGCCCTATTTGGTGTCACAAAGGACATCTCTAAAATTGCCTTATCGGAAGAAAAATTTTCCAAGTTATTCCATATCAACCCTTCTGCCTGTGGTTTAACCGATTTGGACGACAACACATACATTGAAGTCAACGAAGCATTTCATAAGTTGCTTGGGTTCACAAACAATGAAGCAATCGGTAAAACAGCAACCGATTTAGGAATCCTAAGCAATGAAGCAAGACACGAAGCCTTTTTAAATGCAGACGGTAATGGCAATGTAGCCAACGTTGAGGCCATTTTAAAAGCAAAGAACGGCGATATCAAACATGTCCTGATGTCGTCAGAAATTATTTTTGTGCAGGATAAGAAATACAGGTTCATTGTTGCTCAGGACATTACGCGGCGAAAGATGGCCGAGACCTATCGGGGAATTCAACAGGAAATCCTGAACATTCAAACCGGCCAGGGAATTATGCTGGACTCCCTGCAACCCGTCACCGACATCCTAATAACGAAAATCGGGTTCGATGCGGTAGGCATCCGTTTTCAGGAAGGTGACGATTACCCCTATTTGGTCCAAAATGGGTTTACACCCGACTTTTTAATAACCGAAAACTCTCTACGCTCGCGTTCCAACGATGGTGGTCTTTGCAGGGCAAAAGATGGAAGCATCAACCTCGAATGTACCTGTGGCTTAGTTATTTCTGGGAAAACCGATCCGTCAGATCCCCTCTTTACGGCAAACGGGAGCATTTGGACCAACGATTCATCTGTGTTCCTTGATCTTTTGCCAAATGACGACCCAAGGTTTCATCCCCGCAACCTCTGTGTCCATGAAGGCTATGCATCCATAGCACTCGTCCCAATCCGCAACAACGACAGAAATGTTGGACTGATCCAGTTTTGCGACAAGGGGGTGGGGCGTTTTACAGTCGAAATAATCGAACAGCTTGAAGGAATAGCCATCCATATCGGGGAATTTCTAATGCGGAAACAAGCGGAAGATGAGCTTCAGAAAAGCAATACGATGCTTTCATTGTTTATGGACCACTCACCTATTTTTACCTTTATCAAGGAGGTAAGCCCATCCGAAAGCCGGGTGCTGAAGGCAAGCGAAAATTTTAAGGAAATGATCGGGATCCCCGGTTCACAGATGGTGGGAAAAACGATGATTGAGCTGTTCCCACCTGAACTTGCAGCAAAAATGACCCATGATGACTGGGTTGTCACTTCTGAAGGCAAAATTCTGGAGGTAGAGGAGTCCTTTAATGGCCATCTATATTCTTCAATGAAATATCCCATTAATTTGGGCGGCAAAAACCTGCTTGCGGGTTTCTCGATCGATATCACCGAAAAAACAGTCCTGGAGAAAAAACTGATCGAAAGTGAACGGCAATACCGTACGGTAATAGAAACGGCACAGGAAGGCATTTTGATCGCTAAAGGTTCTGAATTTGTGTTCGTCAACCAACAAATGGCCTTATTGACAGGCTATTCCGTAGAGGAACTGATGTCAAGGCCATTTATGGAATTCGTTTACATTGACGACAGGGAATTGGTAAAAAGCAATTACCTGAAACGCCTTAACAGCGAAACGGTCGAACCCAGGTACCATTTCAGGATCGTGAAAAAAGATGGAAGCCTGATTTGGATCGA
>CAIYPA010000080.1 GCA_903927965.1 uncultured Bacteroidia bacterium
CACAAAGGAAATTTAGAAATTATATTTCGAAAAGGTTTATATGTTGGATTAATGAAGTAATTATTATAGATTCAACCCTTAATTAACAATACAGAATATGAAATATTATAAATGCTTGCTTCTTCCAATCATGTTTAAAACAACATTCCTTGTTGCACAAAACCCAATTTCTCCACCCGGTGTATATATTGCCGATCCATCTGCTCATGTTTGGGCTGATGGTAAATTATACCTTTACGGATCAAACGATGAGAGTACAACCTACTATTGTTCATGGACGCACCATGTACTCTCAACTTCCGATTTGAAAACATGGGATCTTATCCGTGATGTATTTTCTTCAAAAGGAGCAAAGGATCAGGTTCCATACAACGACAACTTACTTTATGCCCCTGATTGTCAGTATAGGAATGGCACTTATTATATGTACTACTGTCAACCGGGCAATGATGCTGAAGGTGTAGCCACAAGCAAATCGCCGGTTGGCCCATTTACCAATGGAAAGAAACTTTATACGAAAGGCATCAATGAAATCGACCCTTGTGTCTTTATCGACGATGATGGTCAGGCTTATTACATCTGGGGTCAGTTTACAGCTAAGATGGCTAAGCTCAAACCGAACATGACTGAAATAGACTCTTCAACGATAAAAGACAATATCGTTACCGAGAAAGAGCATTATTTCCATGAAGGGGGATATATGGTAAAGAGGAATGGAATTTACTATTTCATTTATGCGCACATAGGGCGTTTGAATACACCATCATGTATTGGTTATGCTACAAGCAAATCACCCATGGGGCCATTCAAATACAGAGGTGTTATTGTGGATAACAGCCATTGTGACCCGAATAACTGGAACAATCATGGTTCAATCGTCGAATTCAAAGGCAAATGGTATGTACTCTACCATCGTGCGACCCACAACAGCTATATTATGCGCAAGGCCTGTATTGAGCCAATTACTTTCAATGAAGACGGAAGTATCAATGAAGTAGAAATGACTTCACAAGGAGCTTCTGGTCCTTTGAATGCTAAAACGAAAATTGAAGCTGAATGGGCATGTCTGCTTTTTGGAAATACCTATATTTCTGCTTTTTCTCCCAACGAAGATCGGTTAACAAACCTTAAAGGTGGTGACCGGGTGGTGTATAAATACATTGATTTTCCTTCTGACATCAACAAGATTGAAATCAGGTTGAAGCCAGGAAAAAATGTGGTAAAAATACAATTGGTAATGGATCAAACCTGGCATTCGCCCTTCGCTACAATTGATATACCTGGCACCTTAAATCCCAATGAATGGGTGAGTGTTCAAGCCAATGTGAAACCGACCCCTGGAATTCATGGTCTTTGGCTAAAATTTTCAGGCGACGGGGATACCATGATTGATATAGATTGGTTTAGGTTTTTGAACTAATGTAAGCTGTAATAAGTGAATGACTTATAAACTATAATCATATAAAATGGGAACCTTAATAACCAGCTTTCTAATTCTTTTCCTGTTCATCCTTACGACAAACGCACAAACCACTTTAAGTAAGTCCGAATTTAAAAATCCGCCAACCTCATCAAAAGTGCATGTCTGGTGGCATTGGATGGGTGGGAACATTACCAAAGATGGGATTTCTAAAGATTTGGAAGCTATGAAGGCTCATGGTGTTGTTGAGGCTACGATATTCAATATTGGAGAGATTTACACCAAAAAGGTGGCTATTCCCAAAATAAAATTCAATTCGCCTGAATGGATTGAAATGTACCAATGGGCCTTGAAGGAGGCAAACCGATTGGGCATTACCATTGGTATTCAAACTATTGACGGCTTTGCTACAGTCGGCGGTTCGTGGATAACCCCCGAACTGTCGATGAAACAATACGTGTGGACTAAAACCTCCATTGATGGGGGGAAAGAAGTGACCGTTAAACTTCCGGAACCCATCAAGGTGCAAAATTTTTATCGCGATGAAGCTGTTGTTGCATTTCCAATGCAGGAGAATGCAAATTCGTTTAAAGAAGCTCGCCCTGCAATTGATGTCAATAAGGTATTAACAGGAAATGTGCTTTATGATGGAAATCCAAAAAGCGAAATCAATTTCAAAAAAGGTCATGTTATGGATGTTCGTTTTAGTACTGATTTTACAGCGAATAAAATTGTCCTTTACCCGCATTTGTCATTTAGCTGGGACCTTCCTTTGGTGGATAATGGCAGGGTAAAACTCTTTTTTGCATTATCAACTTCAAACGATGGAAAGGAATATGCCAAAGTTGCTGATTTGGAATTTGTAGGTGTAAATAAGGCTGTTACAGCATTGTTTCCTGAAACAAGAGCTAAATATTTCCGACTAGAATTGGTGAAAACAAGTTTTGTGTATTTTGATACACTTCCGATTGCCGAATTTGAATTGCTAAAGGACAACGAATTGCCACTATTTCAGCCTCCTGTTACTTCCTTTTTTGAGAAAACAGCATCAGTTTATGACCTGAACGAAAATGCACTGGATGCGAATACAAAAAATTCGATTCAACCAGTTTCAGAAAATTCAATTGTTGACATTACAAGTTATATGTCGCCCGACGGAACGCTGAAATGGACCGCACCCAAAGGTCGCTGGCAGATTATTCGTTTCGGCTACACCTCTACCGGAGTGATGGTTGATCCTGCATCGCCGGAAGGCTTAGGTTTGGAAGTTGACAAGATGGACACCGCTGCCTTGAATGTGCATATCAACAGCTACGCGAAGAAACTGATTGAGGCGGCAGGCCAATACAAAGGCAATACCTTGAAATTTCTGATCATGGACAGTTGGGAAGCGCAATTTCAAACCTGGTCGAAGGACTTCGCAAAAGAATTTAAAGATAGAAGAGGGTACAATATACTTCCATTGATCCCGGTTTTATGTGGCGCAACTGTCGGAAATACACAACTTTCAGAAGCCTTCTTATTCGATTTTCGCAAAACCATTGCCGACCTGATCGACCAAAACTTCTACAAACATTTTGCCGAATTAAGTCACAGAAACCAGATGGAATACCATGGTGAAGCCATTTATGGTGGTTGGGGTGCCTATCCTCCGATGGATGCATTAAAGGCAAACGAATACATCGATATGCCTATGACGGAATTCTGGGCTGGTGCAAATTCCAATAATCTGCTGGATTATCAACCGGCAGCCAAGCCAGTTACTACGATGCCAACTTCTTCGGCTCTTGCATTTAACAAGCAAATTATTGGATCTGAGGCATATACAGGAAACGCGCATTACTCCGAAGCACCCGGCGATTTAAAACCTTTTGGAGATGCTGCATTCTGTTCGGGTGTGAACCAAATTATTTTGCATAGCTATATTCATCAGCCATTTGACCAAAAACCAGGCATGACTTTAGGCAAGTTTGGAGGACACTATAACCGCAACAATCCGGTGTGGGAATTTAACCAGGATTGGCTGAAATACCAGTCACGGGTTCAATATATCCTTCAAAAAGGAGAACCTGTCGTTGATGTCCTGGTTTATGCCGGTGATCAATTGCCATGGTTTTATACCAAAAGTTTTGTAAACGATTTACCTTATGGAATTCGGCCCAATGCATGTAACATCGATCTATTGAATCACAAAATCAAAGTTATTGACGGGAAGCTTTCAATAGGCGGCAATCAACGTTTTTCAATGTTGCTTTTGCACAACAGTACCAAAATGGAGTTTTCAACTTTAAAACGGATTGCAGAATTGGTGAAAGCCGGTGCAGTGGTTTATGGCCCAAAACCGCTGGAGATGTTATCGGTAACCGACATTAAAAATGAAGTTTCTGCATTCAACCAATTAACCAATAACGTTTGGGGAAAAACAAGTGAGAATAGTTATGGCAAGGGAAAAATGATTTCAGGAAAACCACTTGCAGAAGTACTAAAACAACTGAATGTAATTCCAGACCTGACTACCAATACTCAGGATGCAAAAGAAATCATGTATATCCATAAAAAGCTGGAAGATAAGGATATCTATTTTGTTTTCAATCAGCAAAACAGAGCGTTAAATCGTGAAATTCTCTTCCGCGTTACCGGTACTCCTGAAATCTGGAATGCTGAAAATGGAGCTGTAACAAAACCGGTAATCTATTCCGTTGAGAAAAACCAAACCCGGATACCTGTTACTTTCAAATCTTACGAATCAAAGATATTTGTGTTTAATAAGGAAGTCCCTGCACAATTCATTCAGCAGGTTTCATTGGCCGGAAAACAAATCTTTCCGCAGCAGCAACTCGCTGATACTTCATTTCAGATTCCTCAGGCTGCTTTAAATCAGGGTAATTTCTCTTTTACAAGTGAATTGACCGGAGATTATACTTTCAAAACCAATGAGAATAAGGTGTTCAAAACAAAATTAACTCAGCCTAAAATCCTTGATCTTGGGAATGCGAAAATCCGTATTGAGTTTTTCCCAATATCCGATGAAGTGATTCAACCGTTAGAGGGAACTTCATTGAAATCACTCACCGAATTCGATAATCCTGCCATAAAATACTTTGCGGGGAAAGCGAAATACACGATTAATTTCAATGCCCCTGACTTTGTTTCCGGAGGTGATTTAATCCTGTTGGATTTGGGTAACTTGAGCGCAACTTCGGAGGTGATTTTAAATGGAAAATTGCTGGCCTACCCATGGCAACCCAATACCCGACTTGATGTTTCCGGACTGCTAAAGGCAGAAAATAAACTGGAAATAGCCGTTGCCAACGTTTGCCGGAACCGCTTTATCGGCGATTTGATCCAATATGGAAGTGTGAAAAGTCTATGGACCACTTCTCCCATCGAAACAATTCTGAACAAGGACATGCCTTTAAAACCTTCCGGATTAATGGGTCCTTTGAAATTAATTGGTTATGTCAGTTACAATACTTCAGTAAATTCCACGAAGTAATTTTCCATCAATTGCCAGATGGTCATGTTCAAAGGATGGTCTACTGCCAGCTGCTATTCAGGATTCCGACCCAAACAATAACCACGAACAGCCAGCCGCCAGTTGCTAGTAGCCAGCCGCCAGAAAGCCAGCCGCATTTTTTTTAATTATTTTCGATTTCCCAATAGGGTCAAAGCCAACTTAAGTGTTTAGTGATTAATTCCAGAAATAATGACAGAAGAAATTTTCATAAAGATCCTAAAAGGTACGGCCTCCGAGGCTGAAAAAAATGATTTCTACCAGACGATGGAGGAGGATAGCGCACAGCGCGAAATCTTCATTTCGTACAAAAATTTGTATGCCGTATCCAATATTGATCAAACAAAACATTCAGATATACAAAAAGATAGCTTCAACAGGTTCTGGAGCAAAGCTAATTCTGCCAAAGGTTTCAGGATATTCGAATTCTGGTACCGGTATGCAGCAATCTTTGTCGTGGCACTTTTATTGGGTTTTATGATGCAATACCTGATCCCAAAACAACAGCAAATTCAAGGTTTTGCACGTCAGATAGAATATACTTCCGAAAAAGGGTCGGTTTCAACGATTCATCTCGAAGATGGGTCGTCCATCTGGTTAAGTTCTGCTTCAAAGCTGATCATTCGCAATAATCCTGACGGTGAGATGATTGCTAAATTAAACGGTGAG
>CAIYPA010000081.1 GCA_903927965.1 uncultured Bacteroidia bacterium
GTATTCCGGATCCTTATCAACCAGGATAAAATTAGTGGACACGGTGTGAGAACCGTTGCGGAAAAACCCCATTCCCGAATCTGGGGAGAATCATCAACAAAAGGAAGGAGGTTCAGGCACAAACAAAAAACATAGTGGCTCCATTTTCTTGGCAACAAATTGCTGCCAGAAGCTACTGCTTTGCCTTTGCCCGTGCCAGAAATAAAAACACACTCAAAAAATTGTTTTCGCTGAATCGCTGAAATATGTGGAAATATGTGGAAATGTCCAAAAAAGAAATAGATGGAAATAAAGAATAACCTTAAAATCAATACAAAATGTATATAATTAATAACCAATTATTTAGAAAATTATTTCAATTTATTTCAATTGTTATTTCCCCATTTCTTCTTAGTGCCCAGGAAGCAGATTATCATGGGTTTAAGGAGCTTGATTTCAAATTCGAAGGACATGATGCCAAAATAGTGTTTCCCAAAAAAGCTGAACCTGGCAAACATTGGATCTGGAGGGCCCGTTTCTGGGGACATGAACCTCAAACCGAAATTGCATTGCTCGAAAAAGGGTTTCATGTGGTCTATGTTGATGCACCCGATTTGTGCGGAAATCCCGAAGCTGTAAAATTGTGGGATCATTTTTACGACTATCTGCTTAAAGAGTACGCCCTTAACCCTAAGACAGTACTCGAAGGTTTCAGCAGGGGTGGGCTTTATATTTACAATTGGGGGTCCGAAAATGTCGGGAAAGTTGCCTGCATTTATGCCGATGCGCCTGTTTGCGATATGAGGAGTTGGCCGGGTGGCAAAGGAAAAGGGCCAGGTTCACCCGCAGACTGGAAATTGCACCTATCAGCCTATCAACTGACAGAAGAGAGCATCAATGATTTTAAAGGTATGCCGATCTTCAATGCAGTGAAACTTGCGGAAGCAGGGGTTCCCGCCTTGCATGTTTGTGGTGCAGCCGATGAGGTTGTGCCGATTGAGGAGAATACCTATGTTTTGGAAAAAGCTTATAAAAAAGCAGGTGGGGACATCAAAATCATTGTGAAAGAGGGAATTGGCCATCATCCTCATAGCCTGAAAGATCCCGCACCGATTGTCCGGTTTATTTTATCCCATACAGCACCTGAGTTGATGGCCCCAGAATTGCCAGTGGAATCGAAGATGGCAATCAATTTTCGTGGCAACATTGACAATTGCCGTATCAAATTTGAAAAAAGCAAAAAAGGAAGGGTCGCCTTTCTTGGGGGATCAATCACTTTTGGTGGTGCCTGGCGGGATATGGTTTGCGATTACCTGAAACAGCGTTTCCCTTCAACCGAGTTCGATTTTATCAATGCGGGTATCTCTTCGACAGGATCGACACCTGGAGCCATGCGTTTTTCACGCGACGTGCTTTCTAAAGGTACAGTTGACTTGTTGTTCGAAGAGGCAGCAGTAAACGATGCCACAAACGGGTTCAATGCGACCCAACAGGTTAGGGGAATGGAAGGTATAGTCTATCAGGCACTTAAATCAAATCCTTTGATGGATGTCGTTCTGTTGCATTTTGTCGATCAGGATAAAATGTCCGATTACAACAATGGGAAAATACCGGAAGTGATCCAGTCGCACGAGAAAGTTGCCGATTATTACAACATACCTTCCATCAACCTTGCTAAGGAGGTGAACGACAGGATACTAAATGGTGAATTCACCTGGCGCGATGATTTTAAGAACCTCCACCCCTCCCCTTTCGGCCATACGGTCTATTTCAGGACAATCAAACAATTCTTCGAAACATCATGGAAGGATCAATCAAATAGTGAATTAAAAATCAAATCATTACCTAATATAACATTAGATCCTTTTTCCTATATCAGGGGACATTTTTTACCCATTGAAACAGCAAAGTCTAAAAGTGGATGGAACATGATCAAAAACTGGAAACCATCCGATAAGGCTTCAACTAGGCCGGGGTTTGTCGATATTCCGGTACTTGAAGCATCCCAGCCAGGTTCAACCCTGAATCTCAATTTTTCTGGTAAAGCTATCGGTCTTCTGATCACCTCGGGACCCGATGCCGGAATATTGGAATACAGTGTCGATGGTGGACCCTTAAAAACCTCCGATCAGTTCACACAATGGAGCAACCAACTCCACCTACCCTGGCTGATCATGCTTGAAGATGAACTAAAGGATGGCAAACATCGGTTAATTTTAAGGATTTCAAAAAATAAAAACTCCGGAAGTGTTGGGAATGTGTGTCGTATCCAGCAGTTTGTGGTCAACAATTAATCCGACTCAATTCAATCATTAATCTTATCTTTGTAATTCTTTTTTAAAAACAGATACTAAGAACAAAAAACAGAAATATGAAGATTGCGTTGATTGGTTACGGAAAGATGGGAAAAGAGATTGAACAGATTGCAATTGAACGCGGACATACAATCGTTTTGACCATTGACATTAACAATCCGGAAGACCTGACTAAAGAAAATCTAACCAATGCAGATGTTGCCATCGAATTTACATCCCCTGCTACTGCAGTTGGTCATTATTTGAAGTGTTTTGCTGCCGGAGTTCCGGTTGTAAGTGGAAGCACTGGTTGGCTTGGACAAAAAGCAGAAGTTGAACAAGCTTGCTCAGCTCAAAACGGATGTTTCTTTTATGCCTCAAATTTTAGCCTGGGGATGAATATTTTCTTTGAACTGAACAAGTACCTTGCTAAGATCATGAAAGATTTTCCCCAATACGATGTTGCCATGACAGAGGTACATCATACCCAAAAGCTGGATGCCCCCAGTGGAACCGCTATCACCCTAGCTGAAGATATCCTGGCCATCAACAAAAGCAAGACAAACTGGACAATTCAGGAAACCATATCCGATAATGAGCTATATATTAAGCCAATAAGGGAAGGTTTGGTTCCAGGAATCCATACCATAAAATACAATTCAGAAATTGATTACATTGAGATGACCCATAGTGCCTATAACCGTAAAGGATTGGCTTTAGGAGCTGTAATTGCGGCAGAATTTTGTGTTGGGCGCAAAGGTGTTTTATCAATGGCAGACCTTTTAAAATTATAATAAATATTTTAATACAATCAAAATGAACAAGATACTGGAAAGCAAGTGGTTTAAATTTGGACTTGTTGGTGGATTTTACCTTCTTTGGGTTATATGGTTGAACAATTACTGGTGGTTGATTGGTCTTGCCATTATTTTTGACATTTATGTTACTGAAAAGGTCCATTGGTCATTCTGGAAAAAGAAAAACCCACCGGATGGCAGGCAAACCAAGGTGGTAGAATGGGTCGATGCCATCATATTTGCTGTTATTGCCGCTACTTTTATCCGCATGTTTTTTATTGAAGCTTACACCATTCCGACTTCGTCAATGGAAAAATCGATGATGGTTGGCGATTACCTGTTCGTAAGCAAAACAGCCTATGGGCCAAAAATGCCGAACACACCAATTTCGTTCCCGTTTGTCCATCACACAATGCCGTTTTCGACAACCATAAAATCTTTCTCCACGCTTATTCATGACCCTTACCGCAGGATTGCAGGTTTTGGGAAGGTCAAGAATGATGATGTGGTAGTTTTCAATTTCCCTGAAGGCGATACAGTGGCTCTGAACATGCAGGATCGAAGTTATTATGAACTGGTCCGTTCCTATGGCCGCGATAAGGTTCACAGCGAAAATAGGGTTTTCGGGGATATTATCTATCGCCCTGTTGATAAACGTGAAAATTACATCAAAAGGTGCATTGCCATTCCAGGAGATTCGATGAAAATTGTACAGGGACAGGTTTATGTAAACGGAAAGGCGCAGAAGGAAATCCCTGGAATGCAGTACAAATACATGGTCACAATAACTGGTAACTCTATAAATTCCAATGCATTGGAAAAATTGGATATTCAACGTTCCGAGATAGAGGGTTCAGATTCAAGGTACATCATGTCGTTGACAACCGAACAGGTTAAAATGATGGATGCAATGAAATTTATCACATCGAAAGAACGTGTGACCTGGAAACCGGAAAACAGCGATCCATCGATGTTCCCAAATGATCCGAAGTTTGCATGGAACCTCGATAATTTTGGGCCGATCTGGATCCCTCAAAAAGGGAAAACAATCAACCTGACAGTTGACAATCTTCCATTGTACAAAAGGATTATTGATGTGTATGAAGAAAACGATTTAAAAGTAAAGGACAATACGATCTATATCAATGGTGCCGTTGCGACCACTTATACCTTTAAGATGGATTATTACTGGATGATGGGCGACAACCGTTACAACTCGGCCGACTCCAGGTATTGGGGATTTGTCCCAGAGGATCATGTTGTTGGCAAAGCCTCACTGGTATGGCTTTCGCTCGATAAAAACAAAAGCTTCCTGTCAAAAATCCGATGGAACCGATTCTTTATGGGGGTTAAATAGCATAAAATGAATTGTTTAAAAATAAATTGCCCCAGCCTTCAGGCCGGGGCAATTTATTTTTAACTAAACAACTATTTCACAATTTCCAATTTCAATATATTTCTTGTTGATGCTGTAATTTTGTATCGGTCATCCAACCTGCGGCCAATAATCCAGACCACCTGTTCACCGTTTGCAAGGATCCAGGTATTCTCCTTTTCGGGAAGGCTCAACTTCGAATCGATGAAAAAATCGCTGATCTTCTTCAACCCGATCATTCCAAGTGGCCTGAAATAATCGCCACACTGCCATTTCCTGATCATTAACGGAAACTGCACGATATCATGATCAATACATGCAACATTCATTAAATCAGGTATTTTAAATTTGTCCCTTTTTTCGGTCACCGATATTTTTAAGTGGATAGGCAACAATAACTCTTTTGATCCTTCCTCAAGATAATAAGGTTTGTGGCTTTCATTTTTTCTGGGCGAAAGGATCAATGTATCACGGTCCCTGACGAGCCGATGCGTATGCGAACTAAATTGCTTACCCGAAATACCGTCGAGCGACGATACGATATCTTTGACAATCCTATTCTTAAACCCAAATGGCTTTAAAAATTCGAAAAGATAGGTCACTAAAGGGTTTAACAACTTAAGCTCTGCTATTGAAATCAAGTAATCGTCTCCTTTTCTGAACGAAACTCTTTCCCAGGTCTGCATGACCGACTGATTGTAAATATTCTCCACGTCTCCAAGGTAACCCATTGTACGGATCAACCCATCTCGGAACGAAGGATTGAGCAACTCCATCATTGGCAACAGGTCGTGCCTGATCTTGTTGCGTTGGTATTCGGTATTCAAATTTGAGGAATCCTCCCGAAATTCAAGGAGGTTATCATGGCTGTATTTCTCTATTTCCTGACGGGAAGCAAAAAGCAATGGCCTCACGATCTTTCCATTGATAGGTCGCATACCGGTCAATCCGGTAAGTCCGGAACCACGGGCAAGGTTGAGAAAAAAGGTTTCCAACTGGTCGTCACGATGGTGTGCTACGGCAATAAAATCGAAATGGTGGGTTGTACGGATAGTTTCAAACCAACGATAACGAAGATCGCGGGCAGCCATCTCTATTGAAATCTTATGTTCCTGCGCGTATTCCGCTGTATCAAAGGTCGTTTTATATAGCTTGGCATCATATTTCCGGGCAAGGCTGATCACAAGCTTTTCGTCTCCATCCGATTCTGCACCACGCAACCTAAAGTTACAATGGGCGATTGCAAATGAAAACCCGGCCTGATCGAGCAGGTCGAGCAAAACCACCGAGTCGATCCCGCCACTTACTCCGACCAGGATTGTCTCGGACCGGGTAAACAGATGGTTCTCTTTTATATAGTTTGTAAACCTTTGAAGCATAGGAAAAGAATTTGATTTAAAGATATATAAAAAAATCGGAAAACAATCGATCTTTTAAGGACTTCCACTTTCCTAAAAGAGGTGCAGGGGAATTAAAGTATAACTATCTAATTTATAGCGTATTGTATTTTACAAACAAATAATCCCCCTCGGTCCTCCTTTTCCCAAGGAGGAAAACCTCAAAAATTAATTTGTTTACAGAACTGAGTTTTTAAACATTTAATTATTAGGCCTTTAATTTTACTTGGGGGACTCCCCTTTTCCCAAAAGCGGGCCAGGTGGGATTTATCTTATCTATTTGAATATCTAAACAATATAAAATAGCCATATCTTTCCAAGCTCTATTTCAAGTAAATTTTGAGATTGCCTGTAGCGGAGGTGATCCATTGGCTTGAGCATGGGGTGGTAGCAATTTATTATACCGTAATATCATATGAAAATATGTTCAAGGCAAATAATTGATAATCAAATAAGTATTTAACCAATTAGGAGAACAAATTCCCCTCTTTAGAGTCATCGCAAAATAAAAACTGTTGTAAAGCAGAATAATCATTGCATCAAATACAATAAATCTGATCCCATTCAGTTACATTTGCCCCGAAAAATATTGAAATATAAAATAATTCAGTGAAATTGTCTAAAATATATTTTCTTAATAAATCAAGTCGATGAAGGCCAGATCTGCATTTTTCAAATTATTCCTTTTAGGATTATTGTTAATATCTTTAATTAACTGCCAAAAAGAAGCGATACAAACAGATTCAACAGTTGCAATTATTTTTTATCCGACCCTAACTTATGGGTCAGTTACTGATATTGAAGGCAATGTTTACAAAACTATTACCATTGGAACTCAAACATGGATGGCGGAAAACCTCAAAACTACCAAATACCGCAATGGTGACCCGATAGCCAATGTAACCGAAAACACAGGTTGGTCAGCTCTGTCAACCGGAGCATATTGCTGGTTCAAAAACGATGCGGCTACATACAAAGGAACCTTTGGGGCTTTGTACAATTGGTATGCTGTTGCCGACAGCCGCAACATTGCACCAACAGGCTGGCATGTGTCAACCTCTGCCGAGTGGACAACCTTAACTACTTATCTTGGAACTGATCCTGGAAGCCAATTAAAAGAAACAGGCGTGACACATTGGATAACCCCAAATACAGGTGCCACCAACAAAAGTGGCTTTACAGCACTTCCGGGTGGCCTCCGCTACCACACCGATGGTGCGTTCAGCTCTATGGGAACCAATGGCCTCTGGTGGACCAAGACTAATTCCGATGCGACCAATGCCTGGTACAGCAGTTTATATTATACCTACTCCACGGCGAATCTCAGTAGCCTCCATAGGCAGTTCGGCTTCTCTGTCAGGTGCGTGAAGGATTGAATGATTTACTTATATCAACTAATTAAATAACAGGACATTATATTTCCTGTTATTGATTAATTCATCTTTTTGATCAGGTACTCAAAGTACCTTGATTTGATCTGTTCGCTTGCCATAACCTGTTTGATTGGCGGTAACCTGAGCAGCACCCCAAGTACGGCAGCCAAAGCCCTATGACTGAATAAAACACGGTTATCGAAGATCAGGTTTTGGAAAACACCACGTTCGATAGCCATCTCGACTGCTTTGTGAACACCGTTCAATGGTGTCAACACCCGTTTGGGACGTGATTTCAAAACAATACTTTTAAAGGAACATGTTCTTGCGCAAACGCCGCAACCTAGGCAACGCTCTATGTTGAGGACCACTTTCTTCCGAATAGGAAGGTGAGGATCGTTGGCCGAGACCAATGCCATTGCCTCCACAGGACATACGTTCACGCATTTACCGCA
Organism: uncultured Bacteroidia bacterium; assembly: GCA_903927965.1. Classification (GTDB taxonomy): domain Bacteria; phylum Bacteroidota; class Bacteroidia; order Bacteroidales; family Prolixibacteraceae; genus JAAFHB01. Next base: position 7,671 of record CAIYPA010000081.1, read on the forward strand.
ACCATTGCACAAGGTTTCATTTACAACTGGTATAAAGTTCGTGGTATGTACAGGGTTTAAGATTGAAAACCGGCGGGCGGCAATCATTGCCTCACAGCAACAACCACAACAATTGCATATAAAATTCACTTCCTCGCGAACGTTCTCGCCAAACTGCACAAGATTGTGTTCGTAAGCCTGTTGCAAAAGGTCGAGACATTCGCTGGCCTCAATTTCACGGGCATGGCCATGTTTGGTGAGCGAGGCTGCAGTGGTATTGAAAGTCATGCAGATGTCCATTGGAGCATTGCAATTCCTTCCAAGATGCATCATCTTGTGGCGGCAATAGCACATTCCCACCCCAATATGTGTCGCGGTTTTGATCACTTCGGATACCCTCTCATAATCAAGCACATGCAAACTGTTCTCAACCGATAAGGCAGGTTCGTTCACAAAAGTCCTTCCAAGGCGGGTCTCCCCATCGGTAAACAAGGCACGGATAAAATCCTCCTCCACATTGAGGTATTGGTAAAAAAGTTCGCTTAAGGCTTTCTGGTCAATGTCGTCCCTGACCCTCATCAACGAAAACTCGAAAAAACCTGCCATGGGTGGAGGCAGTGCATATTCCTGTTGGCCATTCTGTTCCATATCGACCAACAAAGCTTTGCCTGCCAAACCATCGAGGATATTTCTTGTCGTGGTAAGATCCGTTTTCCAGATTTTGGATGCTTTATCGGCTGTGAATGGCTTAATTGGCAACAAAGCGACCAGTCCTGCCTCCTTTTCTGTGAACAATACTTTGAGGATCTTAAAGAGAAGTTCCGATGGCGGGGCTCCCTGCGGAAACCGGTTAATCCGGTCAGCCAATTCGGAGTAAGCTGTTTTTAGGGTGTGGTGAGCCATAAAATTTGGGTTTTAAAGTACCTTTTAGGATAACTTTACAAAAATACGAAAAAGCATCTTATTGAGAAATCAAATTATGTCTTGGTAACAGCTCAAAGATAATCATCATGTCGAATGATTCAACTTAAACAGATTGAGACTCTGAACACCCGCAAATCCGTTTGCCATGTTAATAATCTATAAATTGCAGCACCTAAGCTAAGAAGGCATTAACCGTTTTGCGTTATTTGCCATCTAATACAGAGTTTTTCAAGATCAATGTACTAAAAAAGAGGTAATATGTTAAAATTCAGTTTTGGCTTGATAGCCTTTATAGCACTATCGTTCAATGGTTTGGCACAAAGCGATGTGTCCAAAGCAAGGTGGAATTCAAAAGAGATAGTAATCGACGGCAACGACCGTGAATGGGCGAAACCACTCAATTTCTATGACGACAAGACCGGATTGCTGTTTGCCATCAGCAACGACAACCAAAATCTGTATCTTGCATTTAGTTGCAACAACGAATTCAAGATGAGAAAGTTGATGAATGCAGGTTGGTCGGTGGAACTGTCATCAAAAGAGAAAAATCGCAAATTCAATGCGACTTTGACATTTCCTGCATTGAAAATGGAAGGAATCGGCGTGAAAAGACCGGGCAGCGAATTTGAGAAAAAAGTTCCAGGCAATCCATTTATCAAAGGTTATCAACTGCAATTGCAGAGTGTGACAACCAAAGGGTTTCTATCAAGTCCTGCAGAGGTCAAACTTCATAACCGCAGTGGGATCGACATTGCCGTTGGTGCCGATAGCCTTCAAGACCTGATTTGCGAAATCGCCATCCCCGTAAAGGAACTCATGGCCGAAAATTCGGTCCAATTGAACGAACTGATTACAATGAGCGTCATCGTCAATGCGATGGAAAGGCCAAATGGTGGTGGAGGCCAGTCGGGCAGAGGTGGCGGCAGACAAGGTGGCGGTATGTCGGAAATGGGCGGCGGTGAAGGTGGTAGAATGGGGGGTGGCATGGGTGGCGGCCGTTCAGGTGGTGGAATGGGCGGTGGTCGTTCTGGTGGCGGAATGAGGCAAGGCGGCCAGGGTGGTGGCTATTCTGACCGCAGCGGCTTGTTGGAAAGGGCTTCGTTTAAACAGAAATTTGTGCTGACCAAAAATTGATCAATGAATTGCCACTGGCTAAAGCCAGTGGCAATTCATTGATCAATTACATTTTATACACTTCTATTATGACTATAAAGACAATACCCATTCTGATAGCACTCATTATTGTTTGCTTTTATCTTGTTGTAATGCCCTATTTTCATAAGCACAAGTCAAACAGGATCAAAAGATTGAGGATGAAAATGCAGAAGCAGCGAAAAAATCAAAATACAAAACGGCGTTAAAGCAATTAAAAATAGATTAGAACATGTCCAGGAAAAGGGTAAGAAGATTGAAGTAACTTATTTTCAATGAATCGCTACAGCTTTAAAGCTATAATAAATCATTGATTTTCAAAGAGAACTGATTATACTATTTTAACCATTGGTCAATTAGAGTTTTAACTTCTTCATTTGAAGAAACCCTCTCATCTTCAGAATCTCGTAATCCTTCTTCCACTTTCTCCATAAAAGTAAGTCGATCAATTAGTTCATTAATCTCTTTGATTTTTTCATCAGGTAATTGCCTGATTTTATCATTTATAGAATCAATTAAGACTTGCCTGTTCATGGCTGAAGATTTATAAGTTTCCAACTTTTTCAACAATTTTCACAATCACTTCGCAAGCCTTTGCCATTGAGCGGGTTGGGACATATTCATATTTTCCGTGAAAATTGTGGCCACCGGCGAAAATATTCGGACAAGGAAGTCCCATATAGGAGAGCCTAGCCCCATCGGTTCCTCCGCGAATCGGTACAATCTTTGGCTCAATACCCGACTCGATCATCGCTTCTTCGGCCAGATCGACAATGTATTTTACGGGTTCGATCTTTTCGCGCATATTGAAATACTGATCGGTCAGTGTAACCTTTATTGTCCCTTCACCATGGATTTCGTTGACCTTATCTGCAATTTCTAATAAATTTTTTCTGCGACTTATGACACCTTCCATGGTAAAATCACGGAGGATCATCTCAATTTCAGTGTGTTCCACCGATCCATTGATACGGGTAACATGGTAAAACCCTTCGTACCCTTCACTATTTTCAGGAACATCATCCGCAGGTAAACTGGAGATATATTGGTTAGCGATCAAAACTGCATTTTTCATCTTGCCTTTAGCATAGCCTGGATGGACACTCGAACCCTGGATGGCAATTTTAGCACCTATGGCATTGAAATTTTCATATTCAAGCTCGCCAATTTCGCCGCCATCGATGGTATAAGCAAAGTCGGCACCAAATTTGGCAACATCAAAATGGTCGGCACCTTCCCCTATCTCTTCATCGGGTGTAAAACCGATCCTGACTTTTCCATGTTTTACATCGTTTTGATTAACAAGGTATTCCATTGCAGTGATAATTTCAGCCAAACCTGCTTTGTCGTCAGCCCCCAGGAGTGTGGTGCCGTCGGTAACGATCAAGTCCTGACCAACATATTTTTTCAACTCAGGAAATGTATCAGGAGAAAGAACTATATTTTTTTCATTGTTCAAGGAAATGTCGCCACCATCATAATTCCCCACAATCCGTGGGGACACATTTGCACCTGAGTATTCTGGGCTCGTATCCATGTGCGAAATAAACCCAACAACTTGTGCATTTTCAATTCCATTTGCCGGAAGCGTGGCATAAACATAACCAAATCCATCTACCTCAACTTCCTCAAGTCCAATTGCAATTAGTTCATCCGCAAGAACCTTTGCAAATTCCATCTGACCCTTGGAACTTGGGGTGCTGCCACTCGTTACGCTTGATGCGGTATCGTATTTCACATACCTGAGAAACCGTTCAACAACCTGTTTTTCCATGGGTATTTTATTTTACAAACTGTAAATCAAGAAGATGTTAATCCCCTACGGGGAATTAATCAATCCCATTTCATTTTCTATTGATATAAATCTCCTATGGAGAACCTACGTATTCATTAATTCTCTGCGGAAATCTGCGCGATCTGCGGGAGAAAAAAAATCTCCCGCAAATTACGCAGATCGACGCAGAAAAAACCTAATACGACAATGCAAAAATCACCCTGCGTTTTGAAGGTTTACCTGTCACCATACATTTGCCATCCTCCTCAACACTGTCGAATGGAATACAGCGGATTGTGGCCTTTGTCTCTTCCTTGACCTTCAACTCAGTTTCGGTCGTGCCATCCCAATGACAAAGGAAAAATCCCCCTTTCGTATTCAGCAATTCTTTGAATTCGTCGTATGAATCGACTTTGGTTGTATTTTCAATCCTGAATTTCAGTGCTTTATCATAAATGGTCTGTTGAATCTCCTTGAGAAGGTCTTCAACAAACTGATCAATATTTTCCAGTTTCTCGACCGATTTGGTGAGCGTATCGCGCCGGGCCACTTCGACCGAGCCATTTTCAAGGTCACGTGGGCCAATTGCCAGACGGACAGGGACCCCCTTGAGTTCATATTCCGCAAATTTCCATCCCGGACGTTGTGAATCGCGATTGTCGTATTTTACAGTAATGCCACGTGCCCTCAGTTTCACCATAACCTCCTCCACTTTGATGGAGATTTCGGCCAACTGTTCCATGCTTTTGTAGATCGGAACGATAACAACCTCATAGGGAGCCAATTTGGGAGGAAGCACCAATCCGTTGTTGTCGGAATGTGCCATGATCAATGCACCAATCAGGCGGGTGGACACCCCCCATGAAGTCGCCCAAACGTAATCAAGTTTCCCATCACGATTAGCGAATTGCACATCAAAAGCCTTGGCAAAATTTTGTCCAAGGAAATGGGATGTACCTGATTGTAAGGCTTTTCCATCCTGCATCAAAGCTTCTATCGTAAAGGTCTCCAACGCTCCTGCAAAC
>CAIYPA010000082.1 GCA_903927965.1 uncultured Bacteroidia bacterium
GCCCAATATAATATTGTCTGTAACCCTGAACCGTTGGAAACCAATGCTATACAAAGGAACAAGCCCACTTGACTTCAGCTCCTTACGGATGTATTCTGCCGAAAGGCTATCCCCCTCACTTCCTGTAAGGCGACCTTTAAGTTTATCTGAAGAGAGATAGACCAAATGCTTTTTGAGCCCATCGATGGTAATTTTTGGATCCTTTTTCTTAACTGCTGTAAAAGAGAGGGTTGCCAATACGAATATCAGCAATCCGAGTTTTTGTAAAATATTCATTATATGGTGTTTATAATTAATTACTGACATTATTTTTTCTATTCTTGATCAATTGGGCAACCTGAAGGATCAGGATTCCGGTTAAAGCGCCCATTACAAAACATGACAGGGATTCTACTGCCCTTGTGTTGCCTGTTTCACTGATCCTCAAATAATTACTAGTTGTAACAATCAGTAAAACGACAATCATTACAATACTTCTGGTTTGCTTCTTCATAATTTTATTCTTTTATTCTGTTTCATCCAGCAATGATTCAAAGTCAATAAGATCCTTATTGTCAATAATTTCCCTGATAATCCCATTTTCACATAGGATTTTCCGGGCAGGAAACTTCTGGATAATCGGATAATCGTGTGTAGCCATAACAATCGTTTTCCCATCCTGGTTGATCTCCATAAAAACCCTCAGAAGCGCTTCGGAAGTTTCGGGATCAAGGTTGCCCGTTGGTTCGTCGGCAAGGATGATCTCGGGATTGTTCAGCAAAGCCCTGGCAATGGTAACCCGCTGTTGTTCACCGCCTGATAGCTGATGTGGCATCCGCTTTTCCGAATGGTTCATCTCCACAATGGCCAGTACCTCCTGTATCCGTTCCCTGATGGTCTTCTCATTTTTCCATCCGGTCGCTTTTAGCACAAACTCAAAGTTTTTGTAAACCGTGCGGTCGGTCAGAAGCTGAAAATCCTGAAATACGATACCTAATTTTCTGCGCAGATAAGGGACATCTTTTGACCGGATATGTTCGAGACGGTAACCTGCCACGGTTCCTTCACCCGATATCAAAGGCAGTTCGTTGTAAAAAGTTTTCAACAAACTCGATTTACCGCTACCCACCTTGCCAATGACATACAGGAATTCCCCCTTATTGATAGTCAGGTTGATATCCTTTAAAACAATCGTCTCGCGCTGATAAATATCTGCATTCTTCAGTTCTATGATGGACTCCGACATTCGAAAAGTTTTTATAAAAGTCTAATTTTGTAAAAGCACTTCACGACAAAACTAATTCTTTTTCACGATTTCGATAAAGCAATTGGTTGTTTATCGCGATTTTGTAAAAAATTTGTTTAACTATGCGTTCAAATAATGGAACTTTGATTCTACAATTATGAAGCTTAAAATTCAGGCAATTAAAGTATTGATATTTTTATGTTTATATGCATTTCCGGCCTGGTCGCAAAATGCCACAACCGCACAGGATTGTAACGGGATTTTGCAAACGGCCATGGAGTTGTTCAATGCAGGAAAATATGGGTCGGCGATCCATGAATTCCAGAGATTACAAGAGGTCGCTGAACCCGGATCTTTCTATACCGATGAAGCGGGTTACCATATTCCTGCATGTTATCTCGAAATGGGCAATCAAAACGGCAGGGCGATGCTCGAATCGTTTATTGGTCAGCATCCAGGTTCTGCAAGGATCAACAGTGCTTGGTTCAGGCTTGGTAATGCCGATTTTGATCAAAAGAAATACAAACCAGCCTTGGTTTCCTATAAAAAAGTTGACCGTTATGCATTGTCAGGCAAAGAGTTGGAAGAATATGGTTTTAAAAGTGGATTTTGTAACCTTGAGGCTGGCAGCA
>CAIYPA010000083.1 GCA_903927965.1 uncultured Bacteroidia bacterium
CCAAGCATCTGGAATGGTTCGGTCACCTTAATCGGCCGATCCTCAAGGCCATAAAGTGAACGAAGGTTCTTCACCGCAAGACAGTGGATACCAGTGACACCTGTTCCTCCAAAATCAAGTACCAATCGCTCAGGTTGTTGGTGGTTCAATGCTTTTTTTAAGTTTTCCCTTGAATTCATAATTTATTAAATTTAGTTATATCTTTTTGTGAATAAATATTGTAATGATTAACCGCACCACTTCAAAAATGCTGCAAATACTTACCAATAAGGTATTTATGGATTTTGTGTCGCAAAATAGGTTGCAAATTGGATACAGAAATCCAACCGACAAACCGGCATAAAACATGAGCCTGAATGGAAACTGGGCATAGTAGATCCAAATCCCGGTTCTATTTGCCTTGATCAGCAAAATCCCCGAGGCGATCATCGAACCATAAAGCAGGATCAAAACCAAATGAACCCAATAAAAATAAGTACCTTTTACGATTATTGAAGCCATCAACTGGTACGAAATGAAAACAGCAACCAAATCAAGGATGCCAAACAGGACAAGTATTTTTCTCATAGTGTAGTTTAATTCATAAAACTCATAATCTGACTACTGCAAAATTAATTTCAGGAGCTGAGGCTGGAAACCGGAATTCCTCTCCGTCAGTTGCAGAGATGTAATACTCAAAATCGTCGGTAACCTGAGAAGCAGGTATTGTCGCAAGCCAGTAACTGTCAGATGTTTGAGCCAATTCTATTTGCCGGAAATCTTTCTCGCCCAGAAACCTCCAAAATAAGGAAATTTTTTGTGGTTTGAGGTTAAAAGTCAAAACTTTAACCGTGTAATCTTTCTGGTCTTCGAGTGTTGTTAGAGGAGAAGGGACGATCATTTTCTTAACACCGTCAATGCTTTTGACCAACAATTCCTTTACAAGCGAAGAATCGCCAGTATATTTTGCAACTTCAGAAACACAGGGTTTAACCTGGCTTGGGACAACATGCTGCTGCCAATTGGTCAGGTTGCCTACTTCGCCCCATGTTGTGGTGGCTGAAATCAGGTAAAAATAGACATCCCTTAAATCGCTGATTTGTTGTTTTACAATGGGCAACATCGTTTCTTTTGCAAAAGCGTGTTTTTGGGTTTCGTTCATATTTTTCGCCAGGAGAACGTTTTTCGCGTACAAACCCAATGAGCAAGCCAGTTTGCCCGTGGCCTTCAGGTATTTAAACTGATTGAGCCAATAATCGAACCGTTCAAGGTTTCCTTTTCCTGAAACTTTGGGGCGCAATTGTTCCATCTTGTCAATAAACCCATATTGCGTTTTAACGCTGTCCCATGGTGCAGTATTGGCCAAAATATTTCCGGGACCGTTCATCCATTTGGCTGGCCGTGGCAACTTCGATAAGACTGCTTCAAGCTTGATCGTTTTCTCCTTTACACCATCGAGGCTGTTGAAAAGTAGTGCCATCGGTTCTGCAACATGTTCCCCAAATTGGATCTTGCACCAGTTTTGGTAAAAATCGAGATTTTGTTCATCCCGGATTTTCCTGTCTTTCCCTTCTTTTGATTTCAGGTATTGCTGCACCTGATCGGTCGAAATCCTTTTGCCAGCCTCCGAATTCCAGGGCTGTTCCCATGCGGCTTTGGCTAGTGCGGAAACGTTCATGCTCAAAACCCTGGTACGCCAATGGATCCCAAAATAGCCATTGCATCCATAAGCATATGCATCGGCGGCATCGCGGCGCATCCGACCGACCCAAAATTGTGGGATGATCATTGCCGGATCGTCTTCCATCCAGGGAATGGCCCATTTTTCACGGTCGTTGATCCGCACAAAAGCCGAATCGACAGGTTCCCAACCTAAATTACGGTTGATGCAACTAAAGGCGATCGTTTTTGGCAAGTATTTGTCGAACAATGCCCTGTCACCTTTGGGACCAAGGACCCAACCACATGTGGCCAATTGAAATCCTGGCTTTACGATCTCAAGTGCCTTGGTTGCAGCGTTAAAATCACGGACCGTCTTGTCAAGCTCTTCTTTTGATTCACCTTGCCATGTCCAATTTTCGTTGGTCCAGAACCAATAAAAATCGAGCGGATGGGTATTTTTAATCCTCGTAAAAATCCCCTCATAGATACGTTGGCGAACTTCGGGCGATTCGGGATCAAGTCCCCTCAATTTCAACAATTCAATAAACTGTTTGGGAAGTACCAATGGAATTTCTGTCCCAATGCAGGTATTGATCCCAAGGTTTTTGGCAAAAGTAAAACCCTCGGCGATAAACTTCCCCATTTCGTTGAAAAGGTTGATTTCATCTTCAGGTTTGGGCCAGGGACTCCTGTTGCGCATGTATTCAGACCCATAACCATCGCGGTCGAACAGTTGACCAATCCCATGGGAATAGTCAGAGGTTTTCATTGCCTGGTAGCCGAAAGTCCCATTCAATGTCGTAAAATGGTGGCTGTGATAGGCAATCTTCACTGTACCATCTGGGTTCAAGTCTTCGGGAAGGCCAATCCATGTAATTGGTTCAGGACCCACACCATTTTCAGGATAGGTATGAAGCCCGAAAAAATTCATCTTCAGTTTAGGAAGTTGTGCAAAAATGGCTTTATAGTCATTGATGCCCCAATAATCTGGACCTTCAGGGAAATCGTGAAAAGGCTGGATGCCACGCCTGGCAAACAAAGGTGTTTGTAAAATATCGAGTTCCGGAAATTGAAAGGCAATTTTTTGGTCGGGAACAACATCGCCATCGAGGTAAAAGCCAATGCCCAATTGCTCAGCAAGATGATATGCAGCGTACAATGTCCCGATCGGACTTCCGCCGCTGACAAGCAATTGTTGTTTATTGGCAGAACCCAAAGTTTTAAGGATAAAAGCATCGGGACCCAATTTTGGAAAAGCATAACCGGTTTGTTTCATGAGATCGGAACCGGCAACCCCAATCAGGATTGCCCTTCCCTCGACAGCAGAACCGCTTTTAAGGTTTACGATCGGGAACAAATCACCGGTCCGTTGATAAATGTATTTTCTAACTTCCTGTGCTGCAAAGACTTCCATCCTGGAGGCGTTTCCAGCCACGTAGATTGTAATTGGTTTGTTTGGTGAACATGAAATGCCCACAACGACCATCACAAAGGTCAAGATAAGGATTACATTTTTGGACATAATTTTAAAATTTGGTGAGAATTTTGAAACTAAATCCAAATATATAAACTTTAAAATTGAAAATAAATAAAAGGCTGAATTTCCGATGATTTAAACTGAACAACCACAAAGATGACGATAAAAAGGAAGGCAACTTTCCCTAACAAAGGAAGGGCAGTGACCGCGTTTTGAGTTTTGAGTTCGACAGATTTGGGAATAAAATGAAGGAAATATCCGAATAACATCATCAATATCACGTTCTTGTATCCAGCAACAAATTCGAAAAAAATCTGTGGATTAAAATGGAGCAAAATTTGCCGAATCATCTGCACGGCTATTTCCATGTTGGAAGCCCTGAAAAAGATCCAGCAGAAACAGACAAAGTGAAATGTTACGAATATGGCGAGTCCTTTTTTTAAACGCTGTCTGGTCACACTTTCTGGTTCCTTTGAAGCAGGGAACAGACCAATGTACAATTTATGAAATGCAAGTGCCATTCCGTGCATGGCACCCCATAGCACAAAACGGAATCCGGCACCATGCCATAAGCCTCCCAATAACATCGTAATAAACAGATTGATATATGTCCTGATTTTTCCCTTTCGGTTTCCTCCCAATGAGATATAGAGGTAATCCTTTAGCCATGTGGAGAGCGATATGTGCCACCTTCTCCAGAACTCGGTGATGCTGGCCGATTGATAAGGGGAATCGAAATTCAGGTTAAAATGAAAACCCATCAGAAGGGCGATCCCAATGGCCATATCGGAATAACCCGAAAAATCGCAGTAAATCTGAAGTGCATATCCATAAATACCTGCAAGATTTTCCAAACCGGTATAAAGTGTGGGCTGATCAAAAATCCGGTCCACAAAGTTGGCACTTATAAAATCGGCGATCACGGTCTTTTTGATCAACCCACTGGCAACTAAAAAGACACCGCGCCCTATCATTTCATCAGTAACTTTTAAAGGCTTGAAAATCTGTGGAATAAAATCGACTGCCCTAACAATGGGACCCGCAACCAACTGTGGAAAAAAAGTGACAAAGAAAGCATAATCGAGGATACTTTTTACAGGTTTTAGCGAACCACGATAGATATCAATGGTATAGCTCAACGACTGGAACGTAAAAAAGGAAACACCCACAGGCAAAAAAATCTTGAGCGGTGTAAAACCCTGACCAGAAATATCGCAGATCATTGAATAAAAGAAGTTTGTATATTTAAAATAGGCGAGCAGACCCAGGTTAAGGGCAAGACTAAGCACAAGGATCGCACCTTTCTTTTGTTTGGTATTGGCTTGAAAAATGGCATTGGCCAGCAAATAATCGACAACCGTTGACAGGATAAGCAACAGAAAGTAAAACCCACTTGATTTGTAATAAAAATAAAGTGAAAAAAGCGTGACAAAGGTCGTTTTGGCCCGGTGGTTTTTGTAAACCAGGAAATAGACCAACATAAATCCGGTAAAGAGAAATACGAAAAAACCGGAACTGAAAAGCAACGGTTCTTTGGGATGATAGGAAAGCTGGTATCCGATATTATTGAGGTCGATTGGCGACATAAGTGTTGTACGAATTGAAAAATGCCTGACAAAAAAGTGTTCCCTGAAGTTCATAGGCTACCCGGCTGTAATGCACCCCATCGGGACGTAGTAAATGGTTTTTCTTCCAGTTGATTGCCGAATTGTCACCACCGGTAGCACCTTGTAAATCCCAGCATGACAAGTTATTATCCTTTGTAAATTGAATAATTGTCTTGGCTGCCAATGGCAACCTTGGATTAGGTTTCTTCCTGCGATAGGAACAGGCAGGGGTCGTAAACAGAAAAGCTGCCTCTGGATTTTCCTGTTTCAATTTGACGTACAGCAATTGCATGTCTGTATAGAACTGCTCTTGTTTGAAATTCAATGCGAAAGCCTCATTTGTCCCCAAGGAGATAATGATGACATCGGGTTTAAGAGCTTTGGTTTGTTCGCTAAAATATTGTGCTTCTGAATAGTGCAAATATTGGGCACCATTCACGCCGATTGTATGATATTCAATTCCAGGATTCCCGTTTTCAAGCAGGACACCATAAATCGTTGCATGATCGTGTTGCTCCTGCTGCTTCAACAACTGGACAGTCAATTTATTGACAATAAATGGCAAGGAAGCAGAAGAGGTAAATGGTTGATTGTTAATTGAATCCTTGGTAATTGTTCCAAGTCGGTTTCCCAAACTATCGATCAATGCAAAGCTGTAGCTGGTTGAATCCTTCTGATAAAAAAGGGTCACCTTGTTAAAACCATAATTCAGCATGGTATCGTTTTTTGTCAGGATGGTAAAGTTTGCACAGGAATCGTTTGAATTGATCGTAACGCCACCAATCCCAATGGGCAAAGGTTGATTTGGAAACACACACCTCTTACTTTTCCACAAAAATTTTGAAGTAGTCCTGTAATTCAATGGTTCATTGGTCTTTGCGACCCGATATGGGACAATCAATCCCCGGCCACTGTTTCCAAACTCTTTTTGCAGGGTGGTTCGAATTATACTTGTCGCCATATCGGCTTGTAAATGGGAGTCACCAATGTGGAGAATGTTAATGTTCTGGTTCCCAGATTTCTTTTGCAGGTATAGTTTTTCCATGAATGCCGAAAGTTGTGCATTGTTGGAAAATACATTCAGTTCCTTATTCACAAAAGGATAGCTCTTTGCTGTTTCCGGAATTGCAAGCAACTGCGCACTACTGATTTGAACCGATAAAACTAAGGCTGTCAGCAGGAGCCCGATTTTTGACCTGATCATTGTATTTTTGGAATTCATTAAGTAACGTTTTTACAAATATGCCAGCAACTTTTCGCCCACCCTGGAAGGTAAGGTGCGTGTAGTCTTTGTTGGCCAAAGGGGGGTCACTTTCAACATAGGAAACCATACTGTTTTCCCCGCCCATCGCTTCAAAAAGATTAAAGAATGCAACCTGTGACCGCCGTGCAATTTCTCGTTGGGCAGCGATCATGATAGGAATGCTTTCCATAGTCCGGTAATCGCCATCGATTTTGGCACTCCTGTCCGAAACACCCATCAAAAGAATTGCAGCATCGGGAAAGGAACGTTTTAATCGTTGCACTACATTGATCATCGGGTTAATGTACCAGTTGAGGTCTTTGGAATCGGGAGCTACGACATTCAGGCCATATTGAAGAATAATCAACTGATAGTCTTGTAGTTGATTGAATTCCCGGTTCATCTTTTCAGAAATCTGGTTTAATCCGAGTCCTGAGTTTCCACGCAAACCAAAATTATCGACATAAATCCCCGTTGAATCCTCGAAGCTTACGCCATATAGTTTCAGGGTGTCCGAAACCGGAAAATTAAAACTGATCGTGGTGGCATTGATATTTTTTAAAACGCTCTGCTGCAGCCGGTCGGAAGCCGAGATATTCACGACATTTCCTCCGGATTTGTTTAGGCTATACTTAATGCTTGTATTTTCAGGTGAACTATAAAAAAGCCGTGCGTTCCGAAACAGGTTAAGATGTTTGTAATTGGTATTGACAAAATAGGTAACATTGTTATTGTTGCCAGCGGTAAAGCAAAAACCACCTGCTCCGTAAGGTTCGTACTGATCCACTTTTTTGACAACTGAATAGGATTGAAAACCAGTGTATTCGTGGCCAATTGTGAACCTGAATTGCGCTACTTCGGAAGTAATCGGAACAAATCCAACGCCGTTGCCACCAAAAACATCCTGTAAGGTATTCCTGACATCGGCACAAAAAATATCCCCTTCAATGAAAGAATCGCCAAACATTGCAATCCGGCCTTTTCCGGTTCCTTGTTTCAAAGTATTCAATACCTTAAAAAAACGGTCAAATGTCGTACCTTCAGGTGAATAGTCTTCTAACAATGAAGATCCTGCCACCAGTTCGTTGATTGGTTTGTAATTTCGGGAACGCTCCGTTTTTAACCGGTATATCAACTGGTTGTTACGGACGGCACTATTTATGGAAAAATTGGGAAGTTCCTTTAACCTGGAAATCCCATCGGAAGCTGCAAGATAATGTGTGTATGACTTAATATATGGAAGATAGGTCAAATCAAATACCCGCTGACGATTTGAGTTTAAAGTATTGGATGGTAAATCGGTACGGTTTTTTACACGCAGGTCTGCAAAAAGGTCAATATTTTTAAGTTCAAACCCATCGACATTAAACTTTGGCAAGATTGTACCCAATAAAAGTGAAATAAATAAAACTACACAGATAATCAGCGATTTATATAATTTATTTTCTTCCATTGTTCCGGGCAGATTCTTTTATGAAAAAAAACATATTGCATTTGGACAAATAAAAATAAAAAGAGCCGATGAATCAGCTCTTTTTACATGTATTTAAATATTAATGTATTAACAATTCATGGCTCCACATACGTTGATGACCTGGCCCGAAACATAGGATGAAAGGTCGGAAGCGAGGAAAAGTGCAACTTTGGCCAC
>CAIYPA010000084.1 GCA_903927965.1 uncultured Bacteroidia bacterium
CACAAAGACCTGTTTATCAGCCACCAAAGCCACGTGAATCCGAGAAATCCTTTGATTTCGATGGAGTGATCAGTGCTACAGGTGTTTTGGAAATTATGCAGGAGGGATATGGGTTCCTACGTTCTTCCGATTACAATTACCTCACATCGCCCGATGATATTTATGTGTCACAATCCCAGATCAAACTTTTTGGTTTGAAAACGGGCGATACTGTCAATGGGATTATCCGTCCCCCAAAAGAAGGCGAGAAATATTTCCCCTTGGTTAAAGTCATCGAAATCAATGGACGCAGTCCTGAATATATCCGCGACCGTGTACCTTTTGAACATTTGACACCACTTTTTCCTGACGAAAAATTCAATATCACAGGAAAAGCTAGCAGCATCTCTGCACGTGTGGTCGATTTGTTTGCACCCATCGGCAAAGGACAGCGTGGTTTGATCGTAGCCCAGCCTAAAACTGGTAAAACTGTGTTACTTAAAGACATTGCCAATGCGATTGCTGCCAATCACCCCGAAGTTTATATGATCGTACTTTTGATCGATGAACGTCCGGAGGAAGTGACCGATATGGCGCGGAGCGTCAATGCTGAAGTAATCGCCTCTACTTTTGATGAACCTGCTGAAAGGCATGTCCGTGTTGCAAATATGGTCCTTGAAAAAGCAAAGCGTTTGGTGGAATGTGGCCACGATGTAGTGATCCTTCTCGATTCGATTACACGTCTTGCAAGGGCCTATAATACAGTTGCTCCTGCATCTGGTAAAGTCCTCTCTGGTGGTGTTGATGCCAATGCCCTTCACAAACCAAAGCGCTTTTTTGGTGCAGCCCGTAATATCGAAGAAGGTGGTTCGCTTACCATTCTTGCTACTGCTTTGACCGACACTGGCTCAAAAATGGACGATGTTATTTTTGAAGAGTTTAAAGGTACAGGTAATATGGAACTTCAGCTCGACCGTAAACTCTCCAACCGGAGGATCTTCCCATCTGTTGACATTATTGCTTCAAGCACGCGTCGTGAAGATTTGTTGCTTGACAAATCGATGCTCGATAAAATATGGATCTTACGCAATTTCCTTAACGGGATGAATCCTGTTGAGGCAATGGATTTTGTAAAAGACCGTTTGATGAAGACCGTTTCCAATGAAGAATTTCTTGTTTCGATGAACAGTGATTAGGCTCATTGACAACTTTATAGAAATAACAAAAAGAGGCTGAAAAGCCTCTTTTTGTTATTTAATTGTTACGTCTTTATTGCGAAATCTTTTATTTTTATTAAATATAAATAGCATAAACGTCTTAAAATGCAAACTCCAGATAACAATATTGTTGTTTATTTGATTATTTTTGCACAATTATAAGACTGAAAGTGGAATATTTCTTTGAGGCACATAAGGTTTTGGTTGAAGCATCTTCTGATTTGATAGCGAGGGAGTTGTATAACGATATCGACTGGTCACAGAGGTTGATCGGGATCAAAGGGTTCAGGGGTGTCGGAAAAACAACCTTTTTGTTGGGCTACATCCGCAATAATTTTGGCAATTCGCGCGAATGTCTGTATGTCAATCTGAACGATTTTTATTTTGCAAAAAGGCGTATTTTCTCTTTTGCGGATGAATTTTACAAACGTGGAGGGAAAATTCTTATCCTCGATCAGATTCACAAATATGAAGATTGGTCGAAAGAATTGCGGCAATGTTACGATGAACTTCCTGATCTTCGCATTATTTTTAGCAGCTCACCTGTTTTGAGGATCCTTGAAGGGAATGACGACCTGAAGGATATTGCGAAAATATATCATCTGGAAGGCTTGTCATTTCGCGAGTTCCTTAATTACAAAACAGGGCAGAATTACCCAAAATTGACTCTTGAGGAGATCTTGACCCATCATCGCGAAATCGCACCAAAAATCATCAACCAGGTTCGCCCACTTGCCTATTTCCCCGAATACCTGAAAAGTGGTTTTTACCCCTACTTTATAAAAAACCCCGAATTTTATAGCGAAACGCTTCTTAGGCATGTCAACCTAGCTTTGGAAATCGATGTAACCTATCTGAATCAGATCGAGTTAAAGTACCTTCCCAAGCTTCGGAAATTGTTGCAGTTGATAGGTGGCCAAACCCCATTTTCACCAAATGTGAGTAAAATAAGCGCAGAGATCGAAACGTCAAGAGCCACAGTCTTGAATTACCTGAGGTATTTAAAGAATGCACGATTGATCAACATGTTGTTCTCGAATGGCACAAATGGCCAGCTTCAAAAACCCGATCAGGTCTATCTCCACAATACCAATCTTTTACACATTGTCGCACCCGAAAATATCAACAACAGGAATCTTAGGATGACCTTCTTTTATAATCAGGTGGGATACCAGCACAAAGTGACCAGTTCGCATGATCTTGATTTTAAGGTAAATGACAAATACGATTTTGGTGTTGGCGGTAAATACACACAAGCTGAAGGTGAAAACCGTTTCGCTGCGGCTGATATGCTCGAAATCGGGGAGGGGAATGTCATTCCATTGTGGTTTTTTGGGTTTCTTTATTAAGCAATTGATATACATTAATATATAAAATTTTATCAGAATTAGTACTAAAGTAAAAAAGAAATGGCAAAAGAAAAAAAGTTTATTACATGTGATGGTAATTACGCCGCTTCCTACATCAGCTACATGTTTAGCGAGGTTGCCTGTATTTATCCTATTACTCCCTCTTCCACTATGGCAGAGGTGGTTGATGAGTGGGCTGCCAATGGCCGCAAGAATATATTTGGCCAACCTGTCCGCCTTGCTGAAATGCAGAGCGAAGGTGGTGCTGCCGGAGCTGTTCATGGTGCATTACAGGCAGGTTCCCTTACGACCACCTATACTGCATCTCAGGGCTTATTGCTCATGATCCCAAATATGTACAAGATCGCAGGCGAATTATTGCCAACGGTTTTCCACATCAGTGCCCGCGCATTGGCAAGTCATGCCTTGTCGATTTTCGGTGACCATAGTGATGTTTATTCTTGTCGTCAGACCGGGTTTGCAATGTTGGCTTCCGGTTCGGTTCAGGAAGTAATGGACTTAAGTGGTGTGGCCCACCTTGCAACCATCAAGAGCCGTGTTCCGTTTATGAATTTCTTCGATGGTTTCCGTACTTCCCACGAGGTCCAGAAAATCGAAGCGATCAACCAGTGTGATCTTGCGGATCTGATTGACATGGATGCACTTAAAGCTTTCCGCGAACGTGCTTTAAATCCTGAACATCCTGTTACACGGGGTACTGCTCAGAATCCTGATATTTTCTTCCAGGCCAGGGAGGCCGGCAATAAGTTTTATGATGTAGTTCCTGATATGGTTGAGGCTTATATGCAGGAAATTACAAAACTGACTGGAAGGGTTTACCATCCGTTTACCTATTATGGTGCAGAAGATGCTGAAAACATTATTATTGCCATGGGTTCCGTAAACGAAACCATTCGCGAGACAATTGATTACCTGAATGCACAGGGAAAGAAATTGGGTATGATTAGTGTCCATCTGTACCGTCCGTTCTCTGTGAAATACCTGATGAATGTGATGCCTTCGACTGTTAAAAGGATTGCAGTGCTTGACCGTACAAAAGAACCCGGAGCAAATGGCGAACCTTTGTACCTTGACCTCCGTGATGCTTTCTATGGCAAACCAAACGCCCCTGAGATTGTCGGTGGCCGTTATGGATTAGGTTCCAAAGACGTAACCCCTTCTCAGATTATCGCGGTTTACAAGAACCTGGAAATGAACGAACCCAAGAATAATTTCACGATCGGTATCGAGGATGACGTTACCTTCCATTCGTTGCCATTGATCCCTGAAATAAAAGTTTCTTCAGAAGATATTTATGAAGCTAAATTTTATGGATTGGGTTCTGACGGTACCGTTGGTGCCAACAAAAACTCGATCAAAATTATTGGTACTGCTACTGATAAATATTGCCAGGCTTATTTTGCCTACGACTCGAAAAAGTCAGGTGGTTTTACCGCTTCCCACCTTCGTTTTGGCGATAGTCACATCCGATCGACCTATTTAATTACAACTCCCGACTTTGTTGCCTGTCATGTTCAGGCCTATATCAACCTTTATGATGTTTTAAAAGGTTTAAAGAAAGGCGGGTCATTTCTTTTGAACACAATCTGGGATGAAGAAGAGGTAAAACTGAGGTTGCCCGATGCAATGAAGAAATATCTTGCTGAAAAAGAGATCAATTTCTACACCATCAACGGTACAAAACTCGCTGCGGACCTAGGTTTGGGTGGTCGTACTAATACCATCATGCAGGCTGCCTTCTTCAGGATTACCAATGTGATCCCATACGTACTGGCACAGGAACAGATGAAAAAAGCGATCGTGAAATCGTATGGTATGAAGGGTGAAGCGATTGTAAACATGAACTTTGCGGCTGTTGATGCTGGTGGTAACAATGTTCAGAAAATTGCAGTTCCGGCCGAATGGGCCCAGATTGTAGTTGCTGCTGAAGATAATTCCACTCGTCCTGCATTTATTAAGAATGTTGTGGATGTGATCAATGCTCAAAAAGGTGATGACCTTCCGGTTTCAACCTTCAATGGTATCGAAGATGGTACTTTCTATTCCGGGACCACGGCATTCGAAAAACGTGGTATTGCTGTTGACGTTCCTGAATGGATTCCTGAAAATTGTATCCAGTGTAACCAATGTTCGTATGTTTGCCCTCACGCAGCCATCCGTCCGTTCCTGATTGATCAGACCGAATTGGCTGCACTTCCTGCCGGAACGGAAACCATTAAAGTGAATGGAAAACAATTTGCTGCTTATCAGTTCAGGATTCAGGTTGCCCCACTTGATTGTACCGGTTGCGGTAACTGTGCCGATGTTTGCCCGTCGAAACAGAAATCCTTGATCATGAAACCAATTGAGTCACAAAGTGCACAGATCGCACGTTGGGATCATTTTGCTGCCAATGTTACCTACAAGGATAAATTGGTCGAAAAAGACAAGACAATTAAAAATTCACAGTTTGCGCAGCCATTGTTCGAATTCTCGGGTGCTTGCGCTGGTTGTGGTGAAACACCTTATATTAAATTGATTACGCAGCTTTTTGGCGAGCGGATGATGGTTTCTAATGCTACGGGTTGTTCATCCATCTATGGTGGTTCAGCTCCAGCAACCCCATATTGCAAGAACGATGAGTCAGGTCACGGTGTAGCCTGGGCAAATTCTTTGTTCGAGGACAATGCTGAATATGGTTTTGGTATGTCGGAAGGGGTCAATGCAAGCCGCGACAGGATCAAATCGATTATGAAGGTTGCTATGGAGAATGGCGTTTCTGAGGCTGAAAAAGCGGCTTTCACGGCGTGGATCGAAGGGCGCAACAATGCTGCCGCTTCTGAAGCTGCTTCCAAGGTTGTACTTGAAGTTCTCAAAGGGAACAATGCCAAATATGCACAGGAATTGTTGTCTTTGAGCCAATACCTTGTCAAGAAATCCATATGGGTATTTGGTGGTGACGGCTGGGCTTATGATATTGGTTACGGAGGCCTTGACCACGTTCTTGCTTCCGGTACCGACATCAATGTTTTGGTTCTGGATACCGAAGTTTATTCAAATACTGGTGGGCAGGCTTCCAAGTCAACCCCGGTTGGTGCAGTAGCAAAGTTTGCCGCCTCAGGTAAGCGTATCCGCAAAAAAGACCTTGGTGCAATTTCAATGACTTATGGTTATATCTATGTTGCACAAGTTGCCATGGGCGCCAATAACGCACAAGTACTTAAAGTGATGCGTGAAGCTGAGGCTTATCCTGGCCCATCTATTGTGATTGCTTATGCCCCATGTATTGCCCACGGTTTACGTTCGATGGGTCGTACCCAGGAAGAGGAAAAATTGGCTGTTGAATGTGGTTACTGGCATTTGTACCGCTTCAATCCATTATTGGAAGCAGAGGGCAAGAATCCGTTTCAGCTCGATTCTAAAGAACCCGATTGGAGCAAATTCCAGGCCTATCTGAACAGTGAGGTGCGTTATACTGCGCTCAAAAAATCGTTCCCTGCTGAGGCTGACGAATTGTTTAAAGCTGCCGAAGAGAATGCAAAATGGAGGTACCGCTCTTACCAACGAATGGCCAATATGAATTGGGACGTTCCGGTAGTGGAATAATATCTGAAATCAATCAAAAAAAAAGCACCCAATATCGGGTGCTTTTTTTTTGATGAAATACATTGAAATAAAATGGATCGTAATGTATTATAATCTAATTATTTACATTAATATCCTCTTGCTTTTCGAAAATTGGGGATCAATGGTGAAATCTATTTTTTCTTTGGATATACCTATCTATTAATATGTTATACTCATTCTGCAATTTGATTAACAAAGGAAGTTTTGTTTCGTATTTGAAATTTTCGATTGTGGAGATGGGAAGTATTTTTGGTGATGTTCCAGTCAGAAATGCCGCTTCAAATTGTCCTAAACTGTTGGCTGGTATATCTGTTTCGATTACCTCAATTCCTTGTTTCCTGCAAATATCCAAAACCTTGATACGCGTAATTCCCTGAAGTATCTTTTCGCCAGGAGCTGAATAAAGCTTCCCATCTTTGATAAAAAACACATTTGACCGGCTCCCCTCTGTGATATTGCCCTCCGAATCGACGAGCAGCACCTCAAACTGTCCGTTTATTTCCATGGCATGGTTGGCACGTTCCCTGATATCATCATGTTGGATTTTGGCGTTTGGCATTGGCCTGTCAGCAATGATCAAACCAACTTTTACTCCGTTGATGTACTCTTCAGTCTTAGGATAGTAGTGTGGGATAAAACTTAAAGTAAATTCAGGTCCAGCATCAGGATCACTGAAAGAAAAACCAAGTTTGATGTTACCGATGTCCTTTTTTTCAGATGCTATAAAATTCTTGATCCGTTTGGAAATTTCATCTGATCCCTGAAGATTTTTAAAACCAGCCAAAAGGGCAGAACGGTTCAAACGGTCAAGATGGTCTTCAAGAAAAACTGGGATACCATTAATGACCCTGATGACCTCATAAATATAGATTACTGGATTATTTGATTTCATATGTTATTGATATACAAGCATTATAGTGTTATACGGATGTAAAAATAGGCATTTCAATTATTTATTTCTTCATAGTGACAAAACATTCACTGTAAACGTTAAAATTCCCTAAGTTTGCCTTTTCAAAAATGGTAAATGTACCCTGCTCCAATTAATAGTTTTAATGAGATTTATGTGACTTTTTACAGGAAATCAGTCCTGTTTGTTAAATCGTATATCCATGATGATTTGGCGGCCGAGGACATTGCTGCGGAAGCATTGATCAAATTATGGGAGAGGATTAAAATTGAACCAATCGATCCGATAGCCCCTTTCCTTTTTACGATTTTGAAAAACAGTTCACTCGATTATCTTAAGCACCAGGTTGTTAGAAAGGCTGTACATGATGCCATCACCGAAAGTTTCAACAGGGAGCTGGAGATTCGGACTTCGGCACTTGAAGCCTGTGACCCCAGCGATATCTTTTCGAATGAAGTACAGACGATTTTTGAGTCAACCCTTAATTCCCTCCCCGAAAAAACCCGAGAAATTTTCCTGCTCAGCCGTTTTGGAAACAAACCACACAAAGAAATTGCTGAATTATTTGGAATATCCATCAAAGGTGTAGATTATCACATCATGCAGTCTGTTAAAGAGTTGAGAGTTTCCTTAAGCGACTATCTGCCTTTATTGGCCGCACTTGCATTCCTTAAATAAAAAAATATTGTTTTTTTAACTAGTGATTTCTCGTTGTGAATCGTTCTGATTATCGAAAGGGGATTATTGGACACCTTTGATTAACCGGATTACTTGCAACTATGAATATCGAATTGCTGTTAAAATACATCGGGGGAAAAGTTACAGACCAGGAGAGGGAAACGATTACTTCGTGGTTGGATCAAAGTCCTGAAAATATGAAAGAGTACCTGCGGTTGCGCAAAATTCAGGATATCACCATTTGGCACGAACCAACCTTTACAAATGCGGCACAACCTCCTATTAAAAAAACAAAGGTTTTTTCGTTGAAACGGACAATACTTGAAGCTTTGAAAATTGCTGCAGTAATGCTTTTGGCATTTGTTGGTTTCCGGTACGTTTATCCTGTGAAGCAGGTTTTATCGCCTATCGTGATGCAGACCCTTCATGTCCCGGCAGGCCAAAGAGCAGAGTTGACCCTGACTGATGGAACAAAAGTATGGCTGAATGCCAAAACGACCCTGACTTTCCCCAACCAATTTTCGGGGCAATTTCGCGAAGTAAAGATGGATGGTGAAGGCTATTTTAATGTAACATCCAATAAATCAAAGCCATTTATTGTTAAAACAGAAAAATACGATGTCCGGGTTTTAGGGACGCAATTCAATTTAATGGCTTATTCCGGTAAGGGCATTTTTGAAACTTCCTTAATAGAGGGTGCTGTTGAGGTAATGAAACCTGGCAGCGAAAAAGGTATTTCCATTAAGCCTGATGAACGAATCTATTTAAATAATAACCAGCTTATTACAGCACCAATAACCCATCGTAACCATTTCCTGTGGAAAGATGGGATCATCAGTTTTGACAATGAATCGTTTCCTGATATGGTGAGAAAGCTTGAACTTTATTTTGACCTTGCCATTAATGTGAAAAATGACCGTTTCCGGGATTATCGTTGTACTGGAAAATTCCGGACCAAGGATGGTGTGGAACATATCCTGAAAGTTCTGCAGATCAATAACAATTTTCGGTTTAAAATCGATGATAAGCTCAATATCATTACGATAGAATAATCACGAACAATGTCCAACAATCAAAATATTTGCCTATGCAGTAAGTAAAAGTTCATGAAAAAGCCGATAAATGCGCTAACATTTACCGGCTTAGGGTCGATACCCAAAAAGTTCGCTAAAACAAAATTCAAGTATCAATCATCAAACAACAAATGTATGAAAATTTATTTGTCAAAGGAACTCTTTGACTCAACTAAACAACTTATTCGAAGGATGAGAACAACATTTTTATTGATTATGGTGTTTGCCTCGTCACTTTTTGCCACCGATGTGAAATCGCAGGTTGCCAAAGTGACAATCGCCATGAAAAATACAAATATTATTAAAGTAATTGATGCAATAGAAAGCCAGACAGACTATCTGTTTGTATATGACAAAAATGAGTTGGACCTAAATCGGAAAGTTTCGGTAGATGCCGAAAACCAATCTGTTGCAGAGGTTCTTACCAATATGTTCAGTAACATGGGCATTGTTTATGCTATGGAAGGCACCAATATTATGCTGATGGCAAAAGCAGAAGCACAGCAAAAAGGGAAAAAGATATCCGGTAAAGTAACAGACTCAACGGGAGGTCCACTTCCCGGGGTATCTGTAATTGGAACAGGGACGACTTCAGGTGTAACAACCGACATTGACGGCAATTTCACATTTATGGTTCCCGAGGGGGTAAAGTCGATTTCTGTTTCTTTTGTCGGAATGAAATCGCAAGAGGTCGTAATTGGTAACAAACTCACGTTCAATATCATTCTTGAGGATGCTTCCATTGGGATTGAAGAAATTGTGGCGATTGGTTATGGTGCCCAGAAGAAAAGGGATGTATCCACTGCAATTTCATCGGTTTCATCGGAAGATTTAAAGGACAAACCAGTATCAAATTTTACTCAGGCCATTTCGGGGAAAATGGCTGGTGTACGGATTTCAAATACCAACGCCGCTCCAGGTGGTGGTTCCAATATTGTTATCCGTGGTGTAAGCTCAGTCAATGGGGGTACAAGTCCATTGGTGGTCATTGACGGTTTCCCAATGAAAGATTCGTTCAACAAGAACGAAAACCCTTTAAATGCAATAAATCCTGCTGACATAGAGTCAATAGAAGTCCTTAAGGACGCTTCTTCAAGCGCTATTTACGGAACTCAGGCTGCGAGTGGTGTCATCCTGATCACGACCAAAAAAGGGAAATCGGGTAAACCTTCCATTAACGTAAATGTGAGTACCGGATTCGAAAAGATGATCAATAAAATTGATGTCCTTGGCCGTGAGGATTTCCTGAAATACATGGACGATGCACGTGCTAATGCCTATATCATTGAAGATCCGAACTTTGGTACCAACGATCCGAAAGTACCGCAATGGCAATGGACCGACCCTGATGCAACAAGGATTGCCAACTGGGCCAAATACTCGCAACATGCTTCGGCTATGGCCCAGGCTGGATCCAAACATGCCCGCTGGATCACAGTTACACCTGAAACAAAAGCTATGCCTTACGATACCGACTGGCAGGATGTGATTACACGGGTTGGAAAAGTGAACGATTTTCAACTTTCGGCTTCTGGTGGCACCGACAATGTTTCCTATATGGTTTCGGGTGGTTATTTTAACCAGGAAGGGATTGTTCCTACGTCAGGGTACGATAGGATTTCATTCCGTGCCAATGTTGACCTTAAAATCAGCGACAAAGTAAAAGTAGGGTTATTGCTCGCACCATCCCTTGAAAATTTAAGTGTATTGTCGAATACTGAAGGTGGGAGCAATTCCAACCCATTTTACAATGCAATCGCAATGCCGCCGATTTTAAACGCAAGGGATGATCAGGGGAATCCAATGTATTGGGGAACAGTTCTTGATAGCTGGTACGACTGGAATCTAAACACCTTTGTCAATCCGTTGCATCAGTTTATGAAAACGGATAAAAGAAGGACAGCCAAAAGCCTTTCAACTTTGTATGGGGAAGTCAATATTCTCAAAGATCTGAAGTTCAGGTCAGAATTTCATACGGAGTTCAGGTATTGGGAGCAAAATTTCTTCTTGCCGAATGCCACTCCGAATGCTTCACAAACCTTCTCACGGTCGCAAGGGACAAATCAAACCAACACCCGTCTTTATTGGAATTCACAAAACTTCCTGACTTATCAAAAGAATTTCGGCAAACATGCAGTGACCGCCATGGCGGGTTATTCTACAGAAGAAACCTCTTATAGAAGTACTTACATCAATAAATACGATTATCCTACGGATTTGATCCCCACATTAAACCAGGCAACCACAATCCTGAATGCCCAGAACGATGCTAGGACAAACCGT
The DNA here is from genome assembly GCA_903927965.1 of uncultured Bacteroidia bacterium. Taxonomy (GTDB): domain Bacteria; phylum Bacteroidota; class Bacteroidia; order Bacteroidales; family Prolixibacteraceae; genus JAAFHB01. The sequence continues at coordinate 11,117 of CAIYPA010000084.1, forward strand.
TCATCACAGACCATGATCGGGAGCTTTGGCCGTGTAATGTACAATTATGCCGGTCGGTATTATTTTACAGGTTCTGTTCGGCGTGACGGTTCTTCGCGGTTTGGCCAGGATAAAAGATGGGGTGTTTTCCCATCAATGTCTGTCGCATGGCGGGCTTCGGATGAGAAATTCTTTGAACCGCTTAAAAAATATGTAACTGATTTGAAAATCCGTGGAGGATGGGGTGTTATCGGAAATGACAGGATTGGTGATTATCAGGCTTTAAGCACTTTAAATTCAACTTCCTACATTTTAGGACAAGGCTCAACCGTATCTGCAGGATACCTTGACAGCAAAGTTGCCAATTCAAAATTGGGTTGGGAAACGACCACCGATTATAGCCTTGGTGCCGATATGCAACTGATCAATAACAGGATCACCCTAAGTGTCGATTATTTTTACCGTAAAACTACCGACATGTTGTTCAACATGCCATTGCCAACCATTACGGGTTTTGGTTCTTACATGGCCAACATCGGGTCGATGCGCAACCGTGGTTATGAATGGTCGTTGAATACCAAAAATATGACGGGGGTATTTAAATGGTCAACCGATTTTAATGTTTCGTACTACCGGAACCAGGTATTGGATATTGGGAAAGACAAACGGCCATTGATTATCGACAACTGTTACACAACCGAAGGAAAACCATTGGCAGGCCTTTGGGGTATGGTGAACCTGGGCGTATATCGGAATTGGGAAGAAGTAAAAACATTGCCAATTGTCAATGCTTCAAATCCACTTTGGAAAAACCGCACCTCACCTGGTATGCCAAAAGTTGCCGACGTAAACGGTGATGGGATCATTGATGGCAGCGACAATACAATTATTGGTTCGTCGATTCCCGATTTTGTTTGGGGTATGACCAACTCGTTTGAATACAAAGGTTTTGACTTATCTGTCCAGATGAATGGTGTTCAGGGTGGCGACATCAATATGTTGGAATATACAGGTGTTTTCGGTCGCGGTAATGGTACGATGAATACTACTGCAGAATACTATAACAATTACTGGCGTCCCGACCGTACCGATGCCAAATATCCTGCACCGACACGTAAAAACTACGAAGGTACGGACCTGTCAGGAACGCTTATTTATAAAGGAACTTACGTGAACATTCAGAATATATCACTTGGATATACTTTACCAAAAAACCTGGCAAGGATGGGTGGATTCTCCAATGTCAGAGTATATTCTACCATTCAAAATGCTTTCTTTATTACGAAATTTCCTGGTTTTAATCCGGAAACGAACTACAAAGGGGACCAAACAACCTCTCAAGGTATAGATCGTGGATCTTATCCGTTGGCAAGGACAATTTCTTTTGGTCTGAACATTTCACTGTAAATTGAAAAATAACAATTCAACGATATGAAAAAAATATTTTCACTATTTATACTTACAATGCTGTTGTTTGGCTGCTCGGAAGAATTTCTGAACAAACAACCCGAAGATGCGTTGTCAACAGGGTCCTATTTTAACAATCCTGCAGAAATAAAGACAGGCTTAATCGCTTGCTATAAATACCTGCAGAGCATTTATAACCAGAACGATTTACCGTTGATCACAGAGTTGATGTCGGACGATGGGAAGGACTTCGGTTGGAGCAGTGTCTGGCATATTTTTCAGAAAACCAATAACGATTCACAAGGAAATATCTGGAACAACTCTTATAAAATGATCGTGAATTGCAACAATATCATTGCAATCATTGACAATTATAAACCAAAAGATGCTACAGAAGATGCCCTTGTGAAAGCATATCGTGGGGAAGCCTGTTTTCTTCGGGCACTGAGCTATTTCAACCTTGTCAGGATTTATGGCAATTTGCCTAAAGTAGTTGCGCATTTTGACGATCCCAATACAGCTTTTGGAATTGGCCGTGCTCCAGTTACCGATATTTATAACACCGTAATTATTCCTGATCTCGAATTTGCTTATGCGAATTGCTATAAAAAAGGTGATGCAGCGCTTAAAAACGAAGAGGCCAGGGCAACAAAAGGTGCTGCGCTGACCATTCTGGGAAAGGTTTACCTTACAATGAACAATCCAACAAAAGCAGCTGAGACCCTTAAGAAACTGATCGTTGACAAATCGGCTGGAACCTATTCGTTACTTCCGGTCTATAGCACCATCTTTGCTACAAATAACAAGTTTAATGCCGAGTCTATTTTTGAGGTCAACTACAATGTTTCTGCAGGTCAACCGAGCTACTGGTTCAAATGGATGGGTGTTGACATTGGCAAACGTTTGTCAGCTCCTTCAAGCAATCAGTTATTGGTGGAACATAACCTAATGAGGGATTTTGTAAATAGCAATGAATTAACACGTTATACCGCCAGTGTCGATTCCGGTAAATGTCCGGGCGATACCCCGCCTATTCAGGCCTGGGCTTGTAAGCTTTGTCCAACCTCAAGCACGGTTAAAAACTATGTAAATACTGGTTCCGATAATAACTACATGGTCTCTCGCTATGCGGATGCACTGCTGATGTACGCCGAAGCGTTGATGCTAAACGGTCAAAAAACAGATGCGGTTATGTATTTCAATCAGGTAAGGGCACGTGTCAGGCCAACTGCTTTGATCACTGAAGCAGATCTTAACATAGACCAGATTTTGCACGAACGCCGCATGGAACTGGCTTTTGAAGGACATCGGTACTTTGACCTTGTTAGGACTGGAAAAGCTATTCCGGTCATAACCAAGAGCCTGATGACCAAAGTGGATTATGATGACAAAATTTACATCACCGGACCAATTGCTGAATATCAG
>CAIYPA010000085.1 GCA_903927965.1 uncultured Bacteroidia bacterium
GAACCGGGGTCCGGGAGCTGTTGACCGTATGAGCCATATCGAAGGGGTTGAGATCAAGGCGCTTTGCGATCTCCGTGCTGAAAGGGTTGATATCCTTAAAAAGAAACTAGCCGGAAGCATCCACCAACCCGTTGCCTATACCGGCGACAGCGAAGCCTGGAAAAAAATGTGCGAACGCGAAGATATTGATTTGGTTTATATTGCAACCCCTTGGTATCTCCACACCCCGATAGCGGTTTATGCTTTAAATCATGGGAAGCATGTCTGTACGGAAGTTCCGGCTGCCATCACCCTTGAGCAATGCTGGCAATTGGTCGAGGCATCCGAACGCAACCGCAGGCATTGTATGATGCTTGAAAACTGCTGCTACGACTTTTTTGAGTTGTTGACCTTAAATATGGCACGACAGGGATTTTTTGGTGAGCTGATCCATGGTGAAGGTGCCTATCTGCATGATTTATTGGAAGGTAACTTTAGCAAGACCAAGTATTGGGACATGTGGCGTTTGAAGCAGAACTACCGAAAAGGCAACTTATACCCTACGCACGGTTTGGGACCAATCTGCCAATTGATGGACATCAACCGTGGTGACCAGATGGATTATCTGGTTTCGGTTTCGAGCAACGATTTTATGATGGCCAATATGGCGAAGGACCTGGCTGCCAAAGATGGTTTTTACAAGGAGTTTGCCGACAAGACTTTTCGAGGCAATATGAATACGACAACAATCCGGACCAAAAAGGGGAGGACAATTATGGTCCAGCACGATGTTACTTCGCCGCGGCCTTATTCCCGGATCCACCAGATCAATGGAACCAAGGCAATGGCCTGCAAATATCCTGAGCCAGGTAGGATTTCCAAAGGTGATAATTGGTATTCGGAAGATGAAATGAAGGAACTCGAAAAGAAATACACACCCAGGATTGTTACGCGAATTGGGGAAATGGCAAAGCAGGTAGGTGGCCATGGTGGGATGGATTTTATGATGGACTGGCGCACAATCGACTGTTTACGGAATGGGCTGCCACTCGATCAGGATGTTTACGATGCGGCCCTCTGGAGCTCAATCGGTCCATTGACCGAATGGTCTGTAGCCAACCGTTCGCAATCTGTTGATGTGCCTGATTTTACATGCGGTTCATGGAGCAAGAACCGGCCTGTGGATATTTTACTAAAAGAAGGTGGTACGACTAAGGTAATTTGATGAATATGCAGCATTATATTGATTATTAAGATATTAGAAGTTTGGTATGAAAAAGACAATTTTTCTTTTCTTGGGATTGGTTTTAATGCTGGATATCCATGCCCAGCAAAAGCCATTTGAACTGATCAAGGACCGGTTAAGCCCCATCGATCAGGCCGATGTAAAAGTGGGTGGCGAAATAGGGCGACGCATTGATGTGACCGTCTATAATAATCTTTTAAAGATCAACATTGACGCTGATTTCCTGTCATCCTTTCAAAACAGGGAGGCGAAGAACAACTACATCGGGTTGGGAAAACTGATCGATACCGCTGTCAAGATGTCGGTCAATACGAAGGATGCAAAAGTGATAGCCCTCAAGAACCATCTGATCGATGAGGTGATAAAAGCGCAGGAACCAGATGGTTATATTGGAAATATGACGCCAGAAAACCGGATCGTGAAACTTTGGGACATCCACGAAATGGGTTATATTATCTTTGGCTTGATCAGCGATTTCAAATTGTTCGGCAATCAAAAATCATTGGCAGCTGCCCAAAAAGCTGCAGATTATATCCTTTCAAAATGGTCGATGCTCCCAAATAATTGGGAAAACCAGACCAATGTGGCCACACATGTCGGCATCACCGGAATTGACAGGACCATGCTTACACTTTATAAGGTGACTGGCGAAAAAAGATATTTGGATTTTTGTTTCAACCAACACAACCTCCGGAATTGGGATCCCGGGATTGTGATCGGACGGAAAAATCTGATTGAAGGGCACATTTATGGTTATATGGCTTCATCGCTTGCACAACTGGAACTCTATCGTTTACAGCCCGATGAAAAATATCTTATCCCATCCAGAAAAGCGATGGATTTTATAACTACTCAAAATGGAATGACCGTTACTGGTGGGATCGGGCAGGTTGAAATCTGGACAGATGATCAGGATGGACGCGGCGATCTTGGAGAAACCTGTGCAACAGCCTATCAGTTAAGGGTGTATGAGAGCATTTTAAAACTGAATGGAAATTCTGATTATGGCGACCTTATGGAACGGGCGATCTACAATGCCTTGTTTGGCGCCCAATCGCCCGACGGACGACAGATACGTTATTTTACGCCATTCGAAGGACCACGGATTTACCACAACACAGATACCTATTGTTGTCCGTGCAATTACCGCCGGATTGTTGCCGACCTTCCTTCAATGATCTACTACAAATCGAAAGAAGGGATTGCCCTAAACCTCTATACGGCATCAAAGGCAAAAATTAAAATGGAAGGCTATTCGGTAAATGTTTCGCAGGAGACCGATTATCCAAATTCGGGACATATTGTGGTCCATGTCGATCCTTCCGAATCAAGGACATTTGCTTTAAAGTTCAGGATTCCCAAATGGAGCAAAGGTGCCAAAATCAGTGTAAACGGAAAAGCAGAACAAATTAGTTTCATTCCAACCCAATTTGCTGTCGTTGAGCGGAATTGGAAAGCCGGCGACCTGGTGACCCTCGATTTTCCAATGGATTGGCGGTTGGTAAAAGGGACACAGCGTCAGGCAGGCAGAGTTGCAGTTATGCGAGGTCCATTGCTTTTTTGCCTCAATCCCGAGCAAAATCCTGTCCTGGCAAAAAAAGATGGTGCCGATATCGGTAAACTGATCATCGACCCGGCTTCCATCGAAAAGTTGCCGGTTCCCGATCAATCAGTCAGGCCGGATGGGATCGGATGCCGGTTGAAAGCTGGGAGCAGCGATTGGGCGATGGGAAACCCCGGAAATATTTCGTTGACCCTTACCGAATTTGCGGACCCAAATGGGAAATGCACCTACTTTAAGACACCGGATTTGTCGCTTGCGGTTGATGATGAACTGATTGGGAAATTGGAATAGATATTTGACCCGAATTATTTTACACCCCCAACCCCTCAAGGGGAGATCTTTCTGAACAGAGATAATCAGTCAGATTTTAGAATTGGCACTAAGTGTATTTTGGGGATAAAGGGTCATTAAAGTAAAAAACTGCGATTTACATTGAATTATTATTTAGGATTTTTTAATATATATATAATGTTGGAATATAGTGACTTGCTGAAATTGAAACGTTGGAATACGCCCACAATTTACAATGGATGGGAACAGATTACAAAATCGGATGCAGGGAAAGAGGGTTACAATCCCGAAGAGACCACCGATTTTATGCCTCAGATGGGACCGATGGTGGGTTATGCCGTAACGGTAGTGATCGAACCCGGAAACCCGGAGCATCCCAAAAATAGTCCGAATGCGTGGAAGGAATACCGCGAATACATCGGGTCGATTCACGGACCCAAAATTGTTGTGATCCAGGACCTTGATAAACCAGCCAATTGCGGGTCATTCTGGGGCGAGGTAAACAGCAATGTACATCGGGCATTGGGTTGTGTAGGAACAATAACGGATGGCAGCATCCGCGACCTCGATGAGATGGCGAATGCCGGGTTTAAAGCACTTGCAAGGCGACTTTCTGTGGGTCATGCCCATAGCACACCCGTTAGATGGAATTGTGAGGTGGAGGTTTTTGGGCGGAAGATCAAGCCGGGTCAGCTCATCCATGCCGACAAGCATGGTTTTTTGGTTATACCCGATGAGGACATTGACCAATTGCTCGATGCTTCAATTTTTATGGATGCCAACGAATGTAACTCGGTGATCGCCGCAGCGAGAACCGCCTCAGGTAAACCGACACGTCAAATTTTGGATGAATTGAACGATGCCTCGGCGCAATTCGGAAAAGCAGCCAAATCAAGGTTTGGGAATAAAGGAGAATGGTAAATACTTATAAATAAATAAATTATATGAAGATTGTTGTGTTGGATGGCTATCCGTTTAATCCAGGAGACCTAAGCTGGGATGAATTGGCCAAATTGGGTGATTTGAAAGTTTATGATCGTACGGATCATGAAGATACTGAGATCGTTAAAGCAATTGATGGTGCTGAAATCATATTTACCAATAAAACCCCGCTTACAAGGAAAACGCTTGAAAAAGCACCCTCGGTAAAATACATCGGCGTATTGGCAACCGGCTACAACGTTGTAGATGTAGGTGCTGCAAGGGAACTTGGAATTGTGGTCACAAATGTTCCGGCCTATAGTACCAATTCTGTGGCGCAGTTGACTTTTGCTTTACTACTCGAAATGTGCCACCATGTGGGGGATCACAATGCCGCAGTACAGAACGGGGACTGGTGCAGGTCGAAATATTACAGTTTTTGGAATTCGCCATTGATCGAACTGGCAGGAAAAACGATCGGGATCATTGGTTATGGGATGATCGGTCAGGCAACAGGAAAGCTGGCACAGGCTTTTGGGATGAAAGTGCTGGCCAATAACACGAAAGGGAAGATAGAAAATGAAAGCCCAACCTGTAGGTATGCCAATCTTGAACAACTTCTTGAACAATCCGACATTATCAGTTTACACTGTCCATTGACTGAAATCACAAATGGGTTGATCAACAAGAGCAACATTGCAAAAATGAAGGATGGGGTGATGATCATCAATACCTCTAGAGGTGGGTTGGTCGTTGAAAAGGATTTGAAAGAGGCTTTAAATAGTGGCAAGGTGGCCGGTGCAGGCGTTGATGTGGTTTCTGTGGAGCCTATTACACCAGAAAATGATTTATTAAAGGCTAATAATTGCATCATCACGCCTCATATCGCATGGGCACCAAATGCTGCAAGGATCAGGTTAATGAAGACCGCAATTGATAATCTGAAAGCATTTTTAGATGGGAATTCGGTTAATGTAGTTAATTGATAAGGCTTTGCGCTCTTAGCGGTCTTTGCGTGAAAATAGAGATCTGAGTCCTGAGTGAAAATTTATGGTCTCGCAGAGTACGCGAAGTTACGCAAAGGGGGAAAATAAGGCTTTGCGATCTTAGCGGTCTTTGCGCGAAAATAGAGGTCTGGGTTCTGAGTGAAAATTTATGGTCTCGCAGAGTACGCAGGGTTACGCAAAGAAAAAAATAAAACTTTGCGCTCTTAGCGGTCTTCGCGCGAAAATAGAGGTCTGGGTTCTGAGTGAAAATTTATGGTCTCGCAGAGTACGCAGGGTTACGCAAAAAAAAAAATAAAACTTTGCGGTCTTAGCGAGCTTTGCGCGAAAATAGAGGTCTGGGTCCTGTATAAGAATTTTTGGTCTCGCAAAGTACGCGAAGTTACGCAAAGGGAAAAAAATATTAGCGGTCTTTGCGCGAAAATTAAAACATAATTATATGGCTAACAATCTTTTAGAAAAACTAAAAAACGGCGGGAACATCTACGGCACCTGCATCATTTCAACGTCACCGGTATGGTCGCGGGTAGTTGGCAATTCGGGTTTGGATTTTGTTTTTATCGATACCGAACACATCCCAATCGACAGGAACGAACTAACGTTTTTGTGCCAGACCTATAAGTCGATGGGGATTGCCCCGATTGTCAGGATTCCGAGCCCTGACCCTTATCAGGCTTGTATGGTAAAAGACGCAGGTGCCATTGGTGTAATCGCACCTTATATTGAAACCGTAGATCAAATCCGCGATCTGGTTGGGGCTACAAAATACCGTCCGTTAAAGGGGCAACGGTTACAGGATGTTTTAACAGGGAAAGAGGAGCTGACCCCTGAAGTGAAAACCTTCCTTGAAAATTACAATCCTGGAAGTCTTAGCATTGTAAATATCGAGAGCATTGCGGCTGTGGAGAACCTGGATGCTTTGCTGGCAGTTCCGGGTTTGGACGCAGTGATTATTGGGCCCCACGACCTTTCAATTAACATGGGTTTGCCTGAACAATATGAACACCCAGATTATGAAGCTGTTGTCAGGGATATTATCCATCGTACGCGAAAAGCTGGCCTGGCTGCCGGGATCCACTTTCCGGGAAAACCGGAACGTCAGATCAAATGGATGAAGGAAGGGGTCAATATCGTTTTACACAGTTCCGATATGGCACTTTTCAATCAGAAATTGAACGAAGATATGACAAAAATTAAACAAGCTGCAGGTGATCTGAAGGAGAAATCGGAGGATGCTGGTTTTACAGTCTAAGAATATTTTGGTTCCTTCTATTTTGAGTATTATTCCAAATGGTTAATTGTTTTTTTACTTTGTGAATCCTTTGTGACTTAGAGACTTTGTGGCTATTTTTTTTCTCGCCACGAAGACACCAAGGCCCAAAGAAATCACAAAGGTTTCAAAAGGGATTCATGAAGGTCAAAGCTTATTACTAATGATATTAAAAAAATGAAAATGGTTAAACAGACAAAAATCTTAATAGGACTATTAATATTTTTTATTTTGCTATCATTCAATGGAATAGCACAACAGCTTGATCTTTCAGGTTCCAAAATTATTTGCTTTGAAAAGAAAGATCCTGTAGTCCTTAAAGCAGTGACCGTATTGCAGGAAGAGATTCAGAAGCGAAGCGCAATATTAATTCCGGTAATTGCCAAATGGTTTGGCACGCCACAAACAATTATTGCAGTCGGACAGGAAAGCGACCTTGCAAAATTTCCTGAAAACTTCAGGTCTGCAATCTCTAAAATGGATCCCATTGGCAAGGATGGTTACCAGATCGTGGTTATGGATGATTCAAAAGCTGTCCTGGTGATCGGTCATGACCCTCGCGGCGTATTGTATGGAGTTGGGAAATTATTAAGGAATCTCGAAATAATTCCGTATAAGATATTGATTGACAAGCATATAAAAATTGCCTCAACACCAAAATACCCAATCAGAGGGCATCAGTTGGGCTACCGGCCAAAGACCAATGCCTACGATGCCTGGACAGTGACCCAATTTGACAGCTACATCCGCGACCTGGCGATTTTTGGCGCAAACAGCATAGAAATTATGCCTCCACGCACCGATGACGATCCGACAAGTGTGAACATGAAATTGCCTGCTATTCAGATGATGACCGAGCAATCGCGTATCTGCAAGGAGTACGGCCTGGATGTGTGGATGTGGTATCCCAATATGGGAAGTGATTATACATCGGCCGATTCCATTAAGGCAGAGCTGGCCGAGCGCGAAAAAGTGTTCAGTGTCCTCCCCAAATTGGACGCCCTATTTGTACCTGCCGGGGACCCCGGAGACCTTCAGCCCGACGAGCTTTTCAGTTGGTTGGATAAAGAGGCGGTCGTCCTGCACAAATATCACCCAAACGCAAAAATCTGGGTCTCGCCACAGGTTTTCAAGCCTTCTGCCGATTGGTACCGGAAATTCTACGAACATGTCAACAAGCAATACGATTGGTTTGGTGGGATCGTCTATGGTCCATGGATCAAAACGCCACTTCCTGAAGTTAAGAAACTCATCAAGCCATCTGTGGCTATACGACTCTACCCTGATATTACCCATAGTCTGAGTTGCCAGTACCCGATCCCCGACTGGGACATTGCCTATGCGATGACATTGGGGCGCGAATGCATCAACCCACGCCCTGAAGATGAGAAATACATCCATAACTTTTACGCCAGTTTGGCGCAGGGGAGCATCAGCTATTCGGAAGGGACCAATGATGATGTGAACAAATTTATTTGGAGCGGTCAGGATTGGGACCCTACGACACCGGTTATCGAAACTTTGCGCGACTATGCCAGGTATTTTATCGGATCGGATTATACTGAAACTGTTGCCCAGGGAATCATGTCATTGGAGCGGAATATCAAAGGTCGGTTGTTGACAAACGAACAGGTGCAGAGGACTTTACAGCAATGGCAGGAGATGGAGAGGAAAGCTTCGGCCAATGTATTGAGTAATCCACGTTTCCAGAGTGGGTTGATCAGGGCCTATTTTGATGCCTATACCCAGCGAAGGTTGGTTTACGAAACCGACCTTGAATTTCAGGCAAGGGCTATCCTTGAAAAGGCCAATACATCCGGTTCCAAAGCTGCAATCGCTGAAGCCAGGAATACCTTGTCGCTTGCGATTGAAAAGCCCGTTTCGCAAGAGTTGAAAAGCAAGTGTATCGCATTAGCCGATTCGTTGTTCCGCAGTTTCGGGGCACAATTGACTGTCAAAAAGCACCATGCAATGCCTGGAAGGGGAAATTTTATAGACAACATTGACGTTCCGTTGAACGATGCGCTTTGGATTTTGGATCAGCTTAAAGATGTTGAAAAACAGAATGCTGAACCCGAGCGACTTGCTGTCCTGGAAAAAATGCTCCACCGTACCGATCCCGGTCCCGGTGGGTTCTACGACAACTTTGGGAATCCCGCTGCATGGAAACGGATCAAAGCCAAAAAGACATGGGCAAACGATCCCGGAAGCCTTGAATCGCCACGTGAAAGTTTTGGTGTTGGGTTAACCGGAGTGGATTGGGTGCATGAAGTGGTGGCAAAAGGTTTTGAAGGTCAGACTACGCCGCTGGCATGGATGAACCAGATCAACACCTTGTACGATACGCCGTTGGAAATGGAGTATGACAATCTTGATCCAAATTCAGAATATATTTTAAAAATTGCCTATACCGGGCGTTTCCGTTCGAGCATGAAACTGATGGCAGATGGCGTGATGATCCACAATTACATCAGGATGGGAACGAAGCCACTTTTTGAATTTCCGCTTCCCAAGGAAATCACAAAAGATGGAAAGGTTTCCTTTACATGGACCTGCGGACAGGAGGACAAAGGCGAAGGTGAACGCGGCTCACAAGTCGCCGAGATCTGGCTGATCAAAAAACAATAATTAATAACAATTTGAAATTCAAGGCTATGAATTCAGGAAAAAAGGAACCGGATGCCCTTTCAAGAAGGTTGTTTTTGAAATCCTCTGCTTTAGGCGCTGCCGGTTTAGGAATTTCACAATTTGGTTGTTCGAATGGAAAGAATTCAAATAAATCAGAAGCCCCTAAAATACAGGGCTTTGAAGATACTTCAAAAGCTCCTGACCCTTACAAAGGTTGGGTCTCCTTTTCTGAAAGAAAGATACGGGTTGGACTTGTAGGACACGGCGTTTGTAAATTTGCATCACAATTTGGTTTTCAGAACCACCCAAATGTTGAGGTGGTTGCCGTAAGTGACCTGATCCCTGAACGTTGCGCCGAAATGGCAAAAGCCTGCAACTGCCAAAAGACTTATCCGTCGCTTGAAGAACTTGTAAAGGACAAGACAATTGAAGCAGTTTTCGTAGCAACAGATGCCCCAAGCCATGTCAAACATTGCATCGAAGTGTTGAAACATGGAAAACATGTGGCTTGTGCTGTACCTGCCGTCTACAATTCGTTGGAAGATGCGGACAGGTTGTTTGAAGCGGTGAAATCGAGCGGATTGAAATACATGATGTTTGAGACCTCATCCTTTCGTGAAACCAACTATGCCATGCGCCAGATTTTCAACGCTGGTGGATTTGGGCAGATGGTTTATGCTGAGGGTGAATATTACCATTATATGGAAAAACCGATCGATTCCTATCAGGGTTGGCGGATTGGACTTCCGCCACAACTTTGTCCCACCCATTCAAATGCTTTCTATATTTGCGTGACAGGAGGAAGTTTTACTGAAGTCTCATGTATGGGAATTCCAAGCCTCATTGAGCATCTGAAAGCTGAAAACAACCGCTACAAGAATCCCTTTGGTACCGAGATTGCCTTGTTCAGGACAAGTGAAGGGGGGATAGCCCGTATGGCGGTTAGCTGGGATACCCCTGGCGATGGAGGCGAGCGGGGGCGAGTCCGCGGACAACGGGGGACTTTTTACGATAAATATGAAGGGCTTGAAACGAAACTTCCGAACTTGGACCGACCACCTCTACCGCCAGGGATGCCTTTGGGAGGACACGGTGGTTCGCATGGTTATTTGACAAACGAATTTGTCTATTCCATCCTTCAGGATCGTAAGCCGTTGGTTGATATCGCAATGGCCCTTAATCTTACAGTAAGTGGAATTGTTGCACATCAGTCGGCCCTGAAAAATGGGGAGTTGCTGAAAATTCCGCAATACAATTTCTGAAATGAACAGCAGGCGCGACTTTCTAAAAATAGCAGCATTTGGCAGTGCAGCTGCCATGACGGGATTTAGTTCAGCAAGTTCCGGTCGGGGTGGTGACATAAGGCGTTTCAGCATTTGTGCCAATACTGATTCTTTGAAACGTTATCCCGATTACTTCGACCTGATTGTAGGTAGTGGTTTTACTGATGTCTGGTTGCCTGTTTTCCTGAATGGTTACTGGCCTTTTCAGATGGAGGAGGTTGCCCTTTGGAAAAACCGGTTTGAGAAGAAAGGGATCGTGGTCCAATCCTTATCGGTTCCATTGGGTCATCCCGGCAGCTCTTTGGGAGGAGACCCATCATTGGACACGACTCCGGCAAACTGGCCAAAAGGAATTGACATTGATGGCAAAAGCTATTCCGGAACATCTGTCCATAATTTGATTACCAAGGAGAATCAATCTGTTATACAGAAGGTTAGAAAATCAGGATTTCAAAAATTGTTTCTGGATGACGATTTCAGGCTGGCGCGTTCACCGGGTCAGATCGGCGGATGTTTTTGCATCGAGCATCAAATGGAATTCCTGAACAAGTACGGTTATGGCAATAACGAATGGTTACAATTGAAGCAGAACATCAAAGACCGCGAATTATCAAAAATCCTTAGAAGCTGGATCGAATTTAATTGTGATGAACTCACCCAATCTTTCAGGGCACAGCAGGCAGCCGCACATGAAGTAAAACTTGGGATCATGGTGATGTACCTCGGATCCGAAAAAGCAGGAATCCGGTTAAGCGATTACAGCAATACACTTTTCAGGGTCGGGGAGCTGATGTTTGATGATAAATCGTTCAATCCGCTGAAGGGCAAAACCAACGAATTGTTCAGTGCCCTGTTTCACAGGCGGTTCGTAAAACCGGAGTTGGCCTTCAGCGAAACAACAGCTTACCCTGCCGACAAGCTTTCAGCTTCGAATATGGCCGCAAAGCTTCACATCACTACAATTGCCGATATCCGCAATACAATGATGATGAGTGGGTTGGAGCCTTTCCCATTGACCCATTTCAGTACCCTTGCCCCGGCAATGAAAAAAGCTGCGGCAATCCACAAAAAAGTGGCAGGCCAGGTTCCGCAGGGTCCATTTAAACATTTTTGGGGTACGTGCAGCCGGATGGTGGGTAAAGACCAGCCGAACAGCCTCTTCCTGGCTTCAGGGATCCCTTTTGAAGTGACTGAAAAGCCTGCATCCGATGGCTGGACTTTTCTTTCCGAATACGACATCGACGATTTTATTACCGGTAAATTAAAATCAGAGGGCACCACTCTTATCCATTGTTCTGTCAAAAACAAAGCCGATGGGATAAGATATGTGGCGGAAAGTATTGAAGAGATATTTGCCTTCAAGCGGGAGATCGTTTCCCAATTGAAGGATGTGCCTTATATTGTGGAAGATAAGCCTGTTGTGTGTACATGGTATCCAAAAATCAGGTCTGTTTTGTTATGGAACCTATCAGAAACGAAGGAGACATTTACTTTGAAATATATGGAAATAAGAAATAAGATTGAAATAGGAGCATTGGATGCAGAATTGGTAAGAATTTGAATATGAGAAAATTTGAAGATTTGAAAATGGTGGATTCAGAATTCAATCTATAATCCCCCTCGTTTGTAACTTATCCCCCTCGTTTGTTACAGTTTATCCCGATTCTCGGGAAGGTGGTAATGGTTAGTCGTTTGTAACGAACTTTATAACAAATAATTACATTAGGTATGTAGAAGACAGATCAATAAGCAAAAAAAATTGCATGAAAAACGCTCCTAATATTTCGGTGCGCTGCACCTTCATATTTTGGGCGATGTCGAATTTCTACAAATATTTTGGTGCGCTGCACCATTTTAAAACCACGTCGTGCGAGGAATATTCGTGGAAATCAATCATCCCCTACCTTTGCGGCGCAATCAGTAGGTTTGAAAAACAACGAATAACAACTTCACCGCGATGCTTGACGGGAACTGAAAGCCACAGAGTGGCGAAATCTTTGTAGAAAGCAATTATCCCCTTTCTTTTGCGGCGCAATCAGAAGGCTGGGAAATGAACAAATAGTATCTGCGCCGCAAGACGATCCCCCTCGTTTGCAACGAGGGGGTAATGGTTAGTCGTTTGTAACTATTTATATATCTTTTATTTAGATGATAAAGATGGGAAAAATAAATTTTAAAATGAAGATATTCTTCTTTGTGCAATCAGTATCCCGTAGGGATTAAACTATTGTAGAAAACAATCACCCCCAACCTTTGCGGCGCAATCTGAAGGTTGGAAAAAGAGCAAATGAAATCTGCGCCGCAATGCAGAAACAGTATAATATCATAATAATACATTGAGTCACAATTAAATAAATATTTGAAGTCAGATTTAATCGAAATATATTCAACTAATTATAACATGAAGAATCACAACCCATTAAAATTACTTCTCGTTTTCATCCTGATCTTTTTAGGATGTTCAAATCTTTCTGCCCAAACAACCGACCTGAGCAAAGGGGTCATCATGGTTTCGGATAAAATCAAATCCCCTGTAAAGGAAACCGCGATACGGATTTTACAGGAGGAAACAGCACAAAGAACCGGTATTAAATTTGCCATCTCATCAAAAACGGACAATCCAATCAAGATCATTTTGGCCAAAGCCTCTGATTTTGAAGTAAATGGAATTCCGTTACCCATCAGGATGGGAGAAAATCAACCTGAAACCAAATCTGAAGGGTTCAGGGTCAACCTTGACAATTCGACCGGAAAACCAATCCTTTGGCTGATCGGTGGGGATGAACGCGGGGTGATTTTTGCAATTGGTGAATTTCTAAGGACTGCCAATCTATCAAAAGGGAAAATCCTTTTTAGCAGTCTCAACAACCAAGCGTCATCACCCGCTTATCCGATTCGTGGCCATCAGCTTGGCTACCGCAATACGGCCAATTCATGGGATGCCTGGAATCCAGTGCAATACGAAAAATATATCAGGGAGTTGGCCTTGTTTGGAACCAACAGCATCGAAAACATCCCATTTCAGGATGGGCCACTGGGGCCAAATATGAAATTTCCGCGCGATTTGATGAATACCAAAATGTCGGAAATCTGCAACAATTACGGATTGGATTATTGGGTCTGGACACCGGCCGATGTCGATCTTTCTGATGAGGCCAAGTTCAAGGCTGAAGTTCAACGCCATTCCGAATTTTACAAGAACTGTCCCAGGTTGGATGGCGTTTTCTTTCCTGGCGGTGACCCTGGGAGCAACCATCCCAAATATGTGATGCCATTCTTAAAAGCAGTTGCCGGCGAACTTAAAAAATACCATCCAAATGCCGGAGTCTGGATCTCATTGCAAGGATTTAATGAAGAGCAGGTTGACTATTTTTATGAATATCTTGAGAAGAACAATCCCGATTGGCTGGCTGGCGTGGTCACAGGTCCTAGTAGTCCCGATCTTGCTGCCACCCGCTTCCGTTTGCCTGCGAAATACAAACACCGTCATTACCCTGACCTGACTCATACGGTCCGTTGCCAGTACCCGACCGAGAATTGGGACCAGGCTTTTGCGTTAACCGAGGGACGCGAGGTCTGCAATCCCCAACCCTTTTACTATGCGAAAATTCATAACCGATATGCGCCCTTCACCGATGGCTTCCTCTCTTATTCGGATGGAGTTCATGACGATGTGAACAAGGTTGTCTGGAGCCAGATGGGTTGGGATCCTGAAAAAGATGTGCGTCAGGTGATGGTGGAATATTCGCGATTTTTCTTTGGATCGGATGTGGCAGAAGCCGGTGCTGATGGAATCCTGGCATTGGAACGGAATTGGGTGGGTCCGGTTGAAGAAAACGGCGGTATTGAGACCACTTTTGCTTTCTGGCAGAACCTTGAATCGAAGCATCCCGAATTAAATAAAAACTGGCGTTGGCAGCAACTGGTCATGCGATCTTATTATGATACTTATGTGAAGCACCGAAAAATATACGAGCAACAGCTTGAAAAAGATGCGAACCAGATACTTGCAAAATCTGAAACATTGGGTGCTGCCAAAGCTATGGAACAGGCGTTGGCAATGGTGAAAAAAGCTGATAAAGAACCTGTTTCGCCTGATTTGAGAGAGCGGATTGTCTATTATTGTGAAGCCCTTTTCCAATCCATTGGGATGCAAACGAGTGTGAAGAAATACAATGCAAGTGGCTCGGAACGTGGGGCAATTCTCGACTTTCTCGATTATCCCCTCAATAACCGTTGGTGGCTGGCTGATGAATTTGAAAAAATTGGTAAAATGACCACGGAAAAGGAAAAATTGGCACGACTTGAGGTGATTTGTAAATGGGAAAATCCCGGACCAGGTAGTTACTACGACAATGTTTCAGACCTCTCCAAGGGCCCGCGGGTAAAAACCCGCACCGAAGATGCGACAGATGTGGCCTGGTGGGACAATGGGATGAGCCGCAAACGGTTGTCAACACAGTTGTTCCAGAATTTTCCAAAATTGGAATACAGCGACCTCGATCCAAATGGCAGATACACGATCCGAATTGCCGGATATGGCGATGCTCTTTTACGTGTTGATGGGGAACGCATTGAACCAAC
>CAIYPA010000086.1 GCA_903927965.1 uncultured Bacteroidia bacterium
ACTTCAGGGCGCATTCCATGATAGGTTTTGAGGAATTCAGAAATCCAATTGGCAATGCCCTGTTCTGTACCTACATAGCAGAAAATGCCCAGAAAGAAAAGCAAAACCGTTTTATTTTTTAAAAGGTGTACGATTGTCTTCAAGTCGCCGGTTTTTTCATCCTCATTCAATTCAACTTTTGGGAATTTTGACAAAAGGACCACAACGATCATCACCAGGGAAATAGCCGCAAAAACCCAATATATTGTTACCCAGGGCAATGCTTCAGGAACTAATGAACCCAGGTATTTTACTGCAGCGTTAGGGGTACCCCCTTGTTTCAATTCGAGAACAAGATAGGAGTAGAGCATCGGACTAAGAAACGAAGCACCTCCGAAGAAGAGCTGCGCCATTACGGAGTTGAAGGCAAAATGCTCCTCGCCACCTGTGACACGGAGTAAAGGATTGATGACCACCTGCAAACTGGCCATGCCGGCACCGATTAAAAAGAGCGAACCCAACATAACCGCAAAGCTGGGAAACAATCCAAAAGCCAATGCACCGACAAATGCGGAAATAAATGCGGCAACCATGACTTTCTTCTCTTTGTACTTTTCAGTAAGCAATCCGGCAGGGATCGACATCACACCGTAAGCGATAAAGAAAAAGAGCGGCAGAAAGGCTGCCATGGCATAGCTGACATGAAAATCGTCTTTCGCTTCGGGGATTATGGCGCCAAGAATGTTGGTCAGGAAAGAGATTGCGAAAAATGTGATAAAGACTAAAAATACCAGGTAATAATTCCGTTTCATCCGATTGATTTTTTATGGGGTTGAAAGTACAGAAAAATTTTCCAAGTAATCAAACAGAATATTGGCAAGTTTTGGTCAGGATGGCATCAACGCAATCAGGCGATTGGGGAATATTTTTTGTTGATATTGAGTCCACTCCGAAAAGCCCTCTTCTGCCACAAAGACACAAGGACACTAAGGCTTCACTAAGAATATAGTTCTGATATTTAACTCTTTGTGAAACCTTAGTGTCTTAGAGTCTTTTTGGCATTTTTTGTTTTTATCTTCTCGGAGTGTACTCAATATTAGATCTATTTGAAAGACATCCAGCTGCTAGTAGTCAGCCGCCAGTTTCTAACGTCTGGCAGCTACATGCAGGCCGAGATTTAGACTACCTAACTTTCTGCAAAGTGCTGCACTTAAAATATCTACTTCCCTTTCAACGAAGCACCGAAACACCCAAACCCAGCTAGTGGGTAGTTTGCTGTTGCCGGTTCGGTTTTCAATTGCTTTTCCTTCCAATATATTTATTGAGTTACAGCTATTTAAATAATGGCAAGCTATATCTCCTTTAGTTCATTGATTATAAACTTCAAATAGTCCATCTTATGCTTTTGCTGCAAATATCTTGGATGATAAGTTCTATATGACAAAATTTTGTTTTCTAAAGAAAATTTTGCTAATTCTCTGACTGGAATCGTTGAAGAAACTTCGATTGTCCTATTGATTTGAAATTTTTTGTTCACCCTTGCATCATAGTCAGGTCCAGTAAAAAAAATCAAAACATCTGGTTTTAGAATTTCTATTTCGTTTGAAATCACATCAAAGTTTTCATTCTCCATTTGTCTTATGTTTGAATGCGGTCTATTGTGATTTTTTAACTCATTCCCAATTTTGTAAATATTATTCCAAACAATCTCAACATTTCTATCGCCCAAACTTTTACAAATCTTATTATGTGCATTCCAAAAAGGTGATTTTTTACTTTTTTTATTCACTTTGTCATTTAAGAAGCGACTATAATGATCCATAAAAGTCAAAACAGTCTGCTCCACAAAATCAATACTTTGATTAATAGGGATATCTGAATGAACCTTATGTTCCCAAGAGTTAGTCTCCTGGCCGAATACCATTATTCGCAAATCAGCATTATGATAATTTTCTTCGTTAATATTTAATAAAAGAGGATATGCGGGATGTTCTTTTTTATTTTTAACTCTTCTTCTCTCACGCAATTGCTGTAAGAAACAGGGAGTACCCTCACTGAACTTTTTTATGTATAAATCTTTTAATTGTTCATTTATTGAATCCATAAATTGCATGTTTTAAGTTAATTAAATTAGTTTTTTATTGTCAAATATTACCTTCCAGTCAATGAAAACGTGAACTTGTCAAACCCGAAACCATAAAAATCCAAATTTCAACAACCTATCAAACTGCTTTGTCCTGGCGAACCACGAAACTGTTTGTTTCAAGTAACAGAAACCGTCAAAATATAATTCTGTCAAAAAAGCGATGCCGTTTCAAGTTGCGATTAATCTGACCGGCAACTTTTAAGCCTCCTCCTCAATTCCAACCTTCATGGACTGTTCCGTCCTGATCCGTTCCATTGGCCGGTAAACATAAATCAATCCGTATTCAGAAGCTTTTTCCCTTTTAAGGTCATCTGGCAGATCCGAAAAACGCTCTTCAACTTCGTTCCAGATGTCCAAAATAATTTCGTCTGCCTCTTTTCTTAAATCAGCAACTTTGGCTGTCCATCGGGCAGTATTGTTCTGCAAGGTTTTCTGAAAATGATAGGCATCGGTAAACTGGTCGTATTTTACTTTAACGAGAGCGATTGACGGGTTATAGAGAGGATTTCCCCCATGGTTGATGCGTTTGTGCTCACCTTCGATAATTTTCTTACCCCATTCAAAAACTTCCAGATCAAGGATCAGTGAGGGCATCTTTTTATCAGAAAATCCGAAGAAATCCCTGACTGAAGGTTTCATATCACCGCGCTGAATTGCAAAATTCAGGACCTGAATGAAATGTGAAAGGTATAACCTGGCTTTCCTGGCTGCTTCAAGATAGGTGGCACTACTTTTTTCCTGTTGCTTTCGGGCTAATTTATGATGAATGATCGTGGTTTCAAAACTTGTATAAAAGCCTCTCAACCGGTTCAACGACTTCGATGAAAAAGCAAGCTCATCAGTTTCCTTCTGTTGGCCCATTAAAATGGCTGTCTGAAGGGTCCTTAATCTGGCCTGATCTGTATTCGGTAGTCTTCTGTATGGCATACACGCAAGTTTATTGTAATGATCTAATCCGTCCGGTGCGAATTTATGTATAAAC
Organism: uncultured Bacteroidia bacterium; assembly: GCA_903927965.1. Taxonomy (GTDB): domain Bacteria; phylum Bacteroidota; class Bacteroidia; order Bacteroidales; family Prolixibacteraceae; genus JAAFHB01. The sequence goes on from CAIYPA010000086.1 coordinate 3,108, forward strand.
TTGTTTTTTATGTTCTTCGCAATTGAAAAACAAAAAAGAGTTATCAACCGCCTTTAGTTAATAACATAAAAGCGCGACCTTCCGGTCACGCTCTCATTTGTATATCTAATTGATTATTAATTAATCAGCTAATTTTGCTTTGAGATATTCCCTGTTCAATCTTGAAATATGCGCAATAGAAATGCTTTTTGGGCAGGCCAATTCACATGCACCGGTGTTCGTACAACCTCCAAAACCAAGTTCGTCCATTTTGGCAACCATGGCTTTTGCACGTTTTTTGGCTTCAACCTGGCCCTGAGGCAGTTTTGCAAACTGCGAAACCTTAGCGGCCACAAACAACATCGCAGATGAATTTTTGCAGGTAGCAGCACATGCACCACAGCCGATACATGCGGCAGCGTCCATGGCCTCTTCAGCGTCGTCCTGGAAGATGGGAATTACATTCCCATCGGGTACGCCACCGGTATTTACAGAAACGAAACCACCTGCCTGCTGGATTTTTTCGAAAGCAGTACGGTCAACCATCAAGTCTTTGATAACAGGAAATGCACCAACACGCCATGGCTCAATTGTAATTGTTTGACCTTCGGTAAATCGGCGCATATGTAACTGGCAGGTCGTCACAACGGTATCGGGGCCGTGTGCATGACCGTTGACGTATAGCGAGCACATTCCGCAGATCCCTTCACGACAATCGTGGTCAAATGCAATTGGATCTTTTCCAGCAAGGATAAGCTCGTCGTTGAGGATGTCGATCATTTCAAGGAAAGAAGTTCCCTGGGAAACATTTATAACCTCGTAGGTCTCGAACCGACCTTTAGCCTTAGGGCTATTTTGCCTCCAGACTTTTACATATATTTTTTTGAGAATTATATCAGCCATTTTGTTAAGATATCTTTATTTATAACTTCTCTGGGTTAAATGAATTGTCTCGAAAACCAAGTCTTCCTTGTGAAGAACTGGTTCATTATCAATGCCTTTATATTCCCAAGCGGCAACATAGGCAAAGTTTTCATCATCACGTTTGGCTTCGCCCTCATCAGTAGCAGACTCCTCACGGAAGTGACCACCACACGATTCGTTACGGTTAAGTGCATCACGTGCAAGTAACTCACCAAGTTCGATAAAATCGGCAACCCTTCCGGCTTTTTCAAGTTCTGGATTGACGTTTTTCAATTCACCCGGTACAAGCAGGTCTTTATAAAATTCTACTCGCAATTCCTGAATTTCCTTGATCGCTTCGGTCAATCCTTCTGCATTGCGGGCCATACCCACTTTGTCCCACATGATCTGGCCTAATTTTTTGTGAAAATGATCAACAGGGGTTTTTCCTTTGATATGAAACAACTTCTCAAGCCGGGCAACCACCGCATTTTCAGCTTCGACAAATTCCGGGCGGTTCGTATCTATTTTGGGGACCCTAATTTCACCAGCAAGGTAATCGCCTATTGTATAAGGAATTACAAAATAGCCATCTGCCAATCCCTGCATCAATGCCGAAGCCCCCAAGCGGTTTGCACCATGATCGGAGAAGTTGGCCTCACCAAGTGCATACAATCCTGGTATGGTGGTCATCAGGTTGTAGTCCACCCATGTTCCACCCATGGTATAATGGATGGCAGGATAAATCTGCATTGGCTCTTTGTATGGATCTGAGTCGGTAATTTTCTCGTACATCTGGAAAAGGTTGCCATACCGTTTCTCAATGGTATGCTTGCCAAGGCGTTCGATCGAATATTTAAAGTCGAGATATACGGCTTTCCCTTCTTTGTTGACCCCATAGCCGGCATCGCAACGTTCTTTGGCAGCACGTGAAGCGACATCGCGGGGAACAAGGTTGCCGTAGGACGGATATCTTCTTTCGAGGTAAAAATCGCGGTCTTCGTCTTTGATGTCATTTGGCCCAATAATCCCTTTGCGCAATTTTTCTGCATCTTCCATTTTTTTCGGGGTCCACACACGGCCATCGTTCCTTAACGATTCTGACATCAGGGTCAGTTTCGATTGCTGTGAACCGTGAACTGGAATACAGGTTGGATGGATCTGGACAAAACATGGATTGGCGAAAAAAGCACCTTTCTTGTAACAAACCCATGAAGCGGAGCAATTGCACCCCATCGCATTGGTTGATAGGAAGAATACATTGCTATATCCACCGGAAGCAATGATGACAGCATGTGCACCAAAGCGTTTTACCTCACCGGTCACCATGTCGCGGGCAATAATTCCGCGGGCTTTTCCATCGATGGTAACAAGGTCGAGCATTTCGTGACGCGTGTACATTTTCACGTTACCTTCGGCAATCTGCCTGTTCAAAGCAGAATAAGCTCCCAAAAGCAACTGCTGGCCAGTCTGCCCACGTGCGTAAAAAGTCCGGCTCACCAATACCCCACCGAATGAACGATTGGAGAGCAAGCCACCGTATTCGCGTGCAAACGGAACTCCCTGCGCCACACACTGGTCGATGATGTTTGGAGAAACTTCGGCCAAACGGTGCACATTGGCTTCGCGTGACCGGTAGTCGCCACCTTTTATTGTATCGTAAAATAACCTGTAAACAGAGTCATTGTCGTTCTGGTAATTTTTGGCAGCATTGATACCGCCCTGTGCAGCAATTGAATGTGCGCGGCGCGGGCTATCCTGGTAGCAAAATGCCTTTACGTTATAGCCCAGCTCCGAAAGCGAGGCAGCCGCAGAGGCTCCTGCCAGACCGGTCCCGACAACGATGATTTCGAGTTTCATCTTGTTGGCAGGGCTGACAACCTTGATATTAGCTTTATGGTTTGACCATTTTTCTGAAATGGATCCTTCAGGTATATGTGAATTTAAGATGCTCATATGTTGTGATCTTTACTTTCAGTTAGAATTTAATAAGAAAATAGAGCGGGATAGCCGAAAATCCAATGGCAAAAACAATACCGATCAGGTTTGCCAGGCATTTTAACCTCTTCATCCAGTTGTTGTTGTTGAAACCAATTGTTTGGAAGGCGCTCCAGAATCCATGGGTGATGTGCAGACCTACAAAAATACCACCGATTATGTAAACGATATCGTACAACACGCTGTTTTTAAACAGGCCGGCTACAAGTGCATAGGCATTGTGCATTTCAACTCCGGCCTCAAGGGGCATATTTAAAGGCTCGTTCAACAATGGGTCACCCGTAATTTTCATCTTGACCCAAAACTGAAGGATGTGGAGAACAAGAAAAATTGCGATCATCCCACCAAGAATAAACATGTTCTTGGCTGGCTCCCACCATTTAAGTAATTGATCGCCAGAAGCATAACCAATTGGACGGGCTTTCATGTTTTCGAGGGTAATCCATCCTGACCAGATAATGTGGATGATGAAACCCAGGGCTAAAATTGGTTCCATAATCTTGATGATTGGGTTGGTTGCCATGAAATGGGCTGCCTGGTTAAACAGGTTGCCTGAGTCATCGAAGATCAGGAAGAGGTTCAACGTCAGGTGGATCAACAAAAATGAGATAAGGAAAAGTCCTGTGAGGCTCATAAATACTTTCCGGCCTATCGAGGCATTCAGGAAATTGCTCATAAGTACTTGATTTTAGAATTATTTGAATGAAACATTCGATTTTAAAAATTACCCGCAAAAGTAGCCCATGCCTTAATGCTTTACAAGACGAATTTAATTTAACTTCTAATTTAAAATGTTTCTATACAGTTTAAATTGTCGGAAATTTTTGCATACCAAAGTGCTAATTCGCACAGTCTGATTCAGAAAACTGAGAGTAATAGTGCTTCACAATATTTTATTGATTGCAATCAACCCTAATGACTTAGCGTATATGGAATGGTTTGTCGTATTCATCCCTGACTGTTTTACCATATCACCTTTACTTTATATTCCTTAAAAAACCTGTCCTTAGATACAATTACCAATTTTTCATTACATATAATCCTTAAATTCGTCCAAGGGTTCATCAAATGATGGTTTGATGATTTTAGTATCCTTGGCATAACCAAAAATCCTTGGTTTTTTAGAAACTGATTTTTCAACCTTACTTTTAGAAGTAATAAAATCGATGAAATCAATAACCTCGGCTTTAAGATTTTCGGGTAATGAACTAATCTTTGTATATAACTGAATATCTGTCATATTATCCTTTTTTACAAAGATACTTAAAGAATATTAAAACTCCAAACCCAAAGAAAAATCCCGGTTTTCCGGGATTCTTTGTGAAATCTTTGCAACAAATAAAATTGAAGGTCGGTATAGTCTGGATGTTTCCTCTTTGAAGCACAGCCAGCCGCCAGTTGCAAGTAGCTAGCCACAATTTTGCCAGTAGCCAGCCGCTATTTCACCACCTTGATCGCACTGATCTGCTTGATGTCGTTCAGGTTGGTGTAATCATACTGGTAAAAGCCGTCCGTGCCAATCATCAAAAGAGATTTGCCCAACGGGATCACATCATAGGCATTGATGTCCTTGAAGGTGGCGATTTGTTTTTCCGCGATCAGATAGGGGTCTGAAGCGTTATAGACCTTAAGTCCGGCAGTACCGTCGCAAACAAACAATACATCATCGTCGATACCCAGCCCGTAAGGGTTCACCATATTGTAGGAACGCATCAGGATTGGACTTTTAAGGACAGTAACGTCGAGTACATCAAGCCTGTTGATGATGCTTCCACAACGGTTCCCGCCCCTGATGGTAACATAAGCCCTGTTGTTTTGAACAACAACCGGATCGCATCCTGTGGCATGCCAGAAATTCGACACATAAACCGGCTTGGTCACATCTGAAACATCGTAGATCAACATACCTGTTGTTGTTCCAAGGAACATGTTGGTTCCTGAGAGGAACATCGTTTCTATATTCCAGCCCATACTCGTTTTGGTTTCGATGGTTGGGTTTAATGCGTCTGTAAGGTTGAAATTATAATAGGTACTGTTGTCCACAGCGAGAAGGTGGTTCCCAACCAATCCGAACCTTGCCATCGAACCACCAATACCGGCTGCACTAGTTTGTGTTCCGCTGGAAGCTTTGGTCCCTGCGTCGGAACTTTGTGCGAAGTTGGCCAGTTCACTTCCAAAATAAACCGGATAAACGGGATAGTCGATCTGTTGCACCTCCCTACGCACTTTCTTAATGGTCCAATCCACAACAACTCCTTGTGTATCGTCTATCACCCCAACACGATATGTGGGATCGTAAGACGGGACAGAATAAGGGAAAACACCTTTCAAACGGGCAACTTCTTTTGAACTTGCTGGATTTGTGATATCAATTGCCACAAGGTCAATGTAGCTATCGGCATACATGATGTTGCCACGGATGACCATGTCAACATTCCCGGGGATTGTGATAAATCCTGCATATTGAGGACTAGCCGGATTGGTATTGTTATAAACATGGATACCCTTCATTAATTCATTAATATACAGATAGTTATCTTTATAGTAGATTTTACCCGGATTTACCAGGGTATGAAGGCTTTCAGATTTCACAGCTTCCCTGAAATCTTTGTAACTCATATACACCGGTTCGGCTGAAAGATATTGTTCGGTGAATTTATCTTCACATCCTGAAACAAGAACCATCAGGATAAAAAGGGGGAAAATAGTGTTGATAATTAGCTTTTTCATGGTTGTATTTGGTTGAATTTATTGAAACAATAACCCGATTTTTACAGAGAGCCTGTTGTAATCCATATCGATTTTGTAGTTGTCCTCACGGCTGTACCTGTGGCGCATGATTCGGTAACCTGCACTGAAAGTGAGGGCCATATTTTCGTTGATGGGCGTGATAAGGCCTACTGAAGGGTTGAGCAGAAGTCCTCCTGTTGCTTTCATCGCCAGAGTACTTGAGGAACCACCCCAAATTCCTGAGTAGGTATATACGTATTGTGGATCGGGTTTATCAAGCGCAAAAGTATATCCGCCCTGAATTGCAAAAAATGGATTAACACCCTGTTTTTTAAGATAGTAACGAAAGTCGGCAACAACTGGGAGATAGGTTTCGCTCATCATCTCAATACCCGCCCCAAAACCGACAGAGAACCTGTTTTTAAACTGCCAGCCATTGATGTTCATCAGTGAAAATGGGGCATCGTATTTGTTTTTGGAGTTGCCAGCAAGGATTCCAGCTTCTGTGAGGTTGAAATAACCAGGGTGGTAATTGTATCCTGAAAGGATCGATTGCGAATAGTGGATACTGTCAATCTGGGATGGTTCAAAAACCCAGAGGCTGTTATCCTTGGTCTTGATCTTCACCTGTCCCGATGGGAGTGAGCTGACGATCTGCCCGTTGATCACACTTCCGTTCTTCAGGTAAATAACATCCCGTTTTGCATTTTTCGCAAAACAGATATTTACCACAAGCAGTAGTGTATAAATTATTAGTGCTGTTTTCTTCATAACAAAAAGATTGTAGTTTTCGTTAAGATTGACGGTTATGATTGTCAAAAGGTTGCGCTGAAGTCTAATGAACTGTGTCCTTCAAATAAATCCCTGAAATATTCCTGATGGATGCTTCAATTGGCAAATAGCTGAACCCGATCTCGTTACAAATTTTCGAACCGTCGTAATAACTAATCATATTGGCACTTCGGATCATTTCTTTTGTGAGTTTGGTGCGGGAACCTGTAAGAAAACCCTGTATCCGCGACAGAAGACCTGCAAGGTTTAACAATGTTTTGCCTACAAAATATTTGGGTGGATCGACTTTAAGGGCAATTGCGATTTGTCCAAACAGGTTGCGGAAAAGCATATTTTCCGAATTTAAGATAAAACGTTGATTTTTAACTTTATCCCAGACATCGTCCTGCATAAGTTGCCACATGGCAGAAGTTACATCCCTCACATCAACAAACCCTGTCCCCCCTTTTGTATAGAATTTCAATCCCTTCCTGACATTAAAAAAGATGCCAGGACTTCCCGATGATTTCCAATCACCTGGACCTAAAATTACAGATGGATTGACAATTACAGCATTTAATCCATTGATGGTGCCCCTCCATATCTCCATTTCAGAGACATATTTGCTTTCGGCATAGGCTGAATGGGCATTGGAGTTTCGCCATGGATGGAATTCGTTCGCCTCAATTCCTTCCGGAGGTGTCCCTATCGCGGCAATCGAACTGACATAGCAAAACCGGGGAACCTTCAACGACAGCGCTACATCAACAAGATTTGCAGTTCCATCGCAGTTGTTCTCGAACATTAGCCCACGGTCATTGGGATCAAATGAGACGATTGCTGCTGCATGGTAGATCCGGTCAACACCAATCAGAAGTTCATATAAATCCTCCTTATCAAGAATATCCCCTTCAACCCATTCAATATTTTGCAGAAGAGGCTTATAATCAGCAGTATAAAAAGAGAATATCTTTTCTGTTTTGTGTATGTTGCTTCCTGGTCGTTTCAATGCCCTGACCTTTTCACCTTTTAAAGCGAGATCGTAAAGCAGATGTGCCCCAACCATGCCTGTACCCCCTGTTACAAATATCATAAAGATTTCATATTTGATCCGTTAAATAAATGACACAATTAAAGGAAATAAATTGTAATAGATTGAAATATAGAAATATATTGTAATTGCATCCATTTACCAATCTTCCATTTTGCGGCGCAGGTAACGTTAGCGCATTGAAACATTATTCTGATTGCGCCGCACAGGATTCTTGCCATGTTGTTTATCTACAATATTTTAACACCTACGGTGTATTGGTTCAGTAATTATAGAGTGATATACATTTTCAAGATACCGTTTATTTAATGCTGCAATCGCCTTTCACCAATTCCCCTTTTCCTTTTCTCCCGTCTCCCTTCTCCGGTTTCCCTTTTTCGTTTTCCAGACTCCTTGCCCCACGCTCCCTGCTCCCTGCCCCATGCTTTTCTTACCCAGTAATCGTTCGCCTCCCAAGATGACCGCACAGGAGCTTTTCGACGGCTTTCAGTTTCTGATATTTCTTTTGGTATTCCTGAACTGCTTCAAAGTCATTTTGTTCCGAAGCTTTTCTGATCCCAAGTTCAGTCTGTGCGATCAGATAGGAGATGTACCTTAACTTGTATTCCTGTAAAACTTTGGGCACCAATTGATAAAGGATTTCGTGTTCTTCCTCGATAAAGCTTCCCCTTTTACGCCAGAATTCGCTCAACTTGTTTTTTTCGGATAAAATATCTGAAACCAACTGGCTGATTTGATTATGGGGATGGTTGACAAAATATTTTATGGCATCAAAATTTGGCTCTTCAAAGTGGACAGCATATTCGTCGAATACTGCCCTGATAACCGGGTTGACCGACTCCAATTGGTCGGCATCCAATTCTGAAAGCACATAACCAGCTACATTGATTGTTTCGACATCACCTGTTTCAGGATTTTCGACTTCGAATATTTTATGCAACCCATATTTAATCAGCAATTTAAGCAATTCGATCTCTTCTGTTTCGCAAGGGTTGTTTTCAGGAACCGGAAGTGGTACAGGCTGGCTTTTTACATTGGCCTCCCTGATCAGTTCGCGTTCCTGATGTTTGATCATCTCATCCTCGGTCTTCGTCTTTAACTTTCGGATTTCGTTGTAAAGGATTTCTTCGCGCACGTCGAGCAACCGGCTGCACTCTTTTAGGTATTCCGACCTGACAATTTCATGCGGGATCACTGATATTGAACTCACGATATCGGTGATCAGTTTGGCCCTGCTGATCGGGTCTTTTTCAACCCCAACCAGCAACAATTTGGTTTTGAAATTAATAAAGTCGGTCTCGTTGTCCTTGATGTATTGTGCGAGCTGTGTTGCACTCATTGAACGTGAAAAGGAGTCAGGGTCTTCTCCCTCGGGCAAAGGAAGTACTTTAACATTGATCCCCTCTTCGAGAACCATATCGATCCCTCGCATCGAAGCTTTGATACCGGCCTGGTCGCCGTCATAGATGATCGTCACATTGTTGGTAAACCTCCTGATCAACCTGATTTGGTCAATTGTAAGCGAAGTACCCGATGAGGCAACCACGTTTTCGATACCTGCCTGGTGCAACGATGTCACATCTGTATATCCTTCAACGAGATAACATTTGTCCTGCTGTATGATACTCCGTTTTGCCTGGAAAATCCCGTAGAGTACCCGGCTTTTGTGGTAAATGTCCGATTCCGGTGAATTCAGATACTTGGCAATGGTCTTGTCCTGCATAAGTGTCCTACCCCCAAAACCAATCACGCGCCCCGAAATTCCATGGATCGGAAACATGACACGTCCTGCAAACCGGTCGCGGATCCAATCCTCCCGTTTAATGGTCAGGCCCGTTTTTTCAAGGAACTCCATCCTGAAGCCCTCCTTGAGTGCGGCATTTGTCATCAAATCTTTTCCCTCGGGGCAATATCCAATCCCAAATTTTTTGATGATGTCGTCCCTCATGCCACGTTGACGCAAATAGGAGAGGCCAACCAACCTTCCGGAATTGGTATCCCAAAGTTGTTCGCTGAAAAATTTCTGTGCGAATTCTGAAATGATCAACTGACTTTCACGGTCATTCCTTTCCTTTACATTTTCAGGGCTTTCCTCCCTCTCCCTGATATCGATGTTGTATTTTTTAGCCAACCATCTCAGGGCATCGGTATAGGATAAATGTTCGTGTTCCATGATAAAGTTGACAGAGGAGCCACCTTTGCTGCACCCGAAGCATTTGTAAATTCCCTTAGCCTGCGACACATTGAATGAAGGTGTTTTTTCGTTGTGAAATGGGCAAAGTCCAATCAGGCTCGTTCCACGGCGTTTTAGTGTAACGAATTCACCTACAACATCTGCAATTTCTGCGGCGTCGAGTATTTGTTGTATCGTTGTCTGATCTATCATACCTGCAAAGGTAATGAAAAGTGCCTTAACGTTCAGATTCAATTTTGGGGCACTTCTTTTTCTCCATTCTTTTTAGTAACTTTACTAAAAAAGAAAATCCTTTAAGCTTATCTCATTCGTTAACAACAGATAAACGTGCTTTTATCCGGTTCTCTAAAATGAAAATATCAACCTAATTGTACAACAGTCATGAATTTATTTATTGCTAATCTGAGTCCGGCATCGACAACGAAAGACCTGCAGAAACTCTTTTCCCATTATGGTTTGGTGACAACTGTCAAAGTGATCATTGATCATGGGACCGGTAGATCGAAACGTTATGGTTTTGTCGAAATGCCAAGTATTTATGAAGCCCATGAGGCTATGGTGGAGTTGAACAACACCTCTTTTCAGGACAAATTGATCATGGTCAGGGAATCCCAGCCAACAGGTGGGTGGGGCCAAAGAAACAACAGGAGAGGAATGGAAAATAAAAGAGTAATCCTATGAATTTTGATGATGGTTCTTTTTTGTCTAAACTTGCATTCAAGGAACTATTTGGAACATAAAATCCTGTTTTATCATAAAATGCTCAAAATTAGAGGTTTGAAAATATCTAAAGATGGAATAGGAGGACACTTGGATTCAGTTCACTTCAGAAGATACACCCTTCTGCTGATTTTCGTTGTTGTGCTTTCATCTTGTGAAGAGATCATAAAGGTAAATCTTGTAAGTACTGAAGCTAAGGTTGTGATTGAAAGTTATATCACAAATAGTGAAAAACCTGTTTGGGTAAGGGTCAGCAAAAGTCAGGCTTATTTTAATCAGGACACTATCCTGCCTGTTAAGAATGCCCTCGTGCGAATGGATTTTCTTGATCATAGTGAAATATTGCCCGAAAAAATGGAAGGTGTTTATTTTTCTTCAGGACCAATAGGAATAGCAGGAAAATCTTATACGCTCAAAGTCACAACTGAAGGCAAGACTTATGGTGCGACCGTTGAATTTCCCCCACCGGTCTCCATCGACACAGTCTATTTTAAACCAGGCTTGTTCCGAAGCGATAGTTTGAATGTCTTTATTGAATTTCATGATCCTGCGAATACTGAAAACTATTACCGGGTCAAGCTTTATCGCAACAGATGGGTGGCGATCAACGATTTTTACCTGGTAACAGATGCCTTTTCTGATGGTCAAAAGATTGTACTGCCAGTTTATTACCGATACTTTGCCCCAAATGATACTGTCGTAGTGGAGTTGATGAACCTGGAAAGGAATACCTGGCGATATTTTAAGGGAATGAGCGAAAACATTCGGCAGGGGGTGAATTCACAGGCTCCGGGCAACCCACCAACCAATCTATCAGGTGGTGCACTGGGGATTTTTGGAGCTTATGGATCTTCATCCTACCGAATCATTGCCAAGGGAACTGTTACGAAATATTAGTCTGATCCGACTTTTAAGTAATTGTCATTAATGACTGATAACCTGCATTATAAGATTGCAATATCGCTGATTCCGGGTATCGGAAGCATTACAGCGAAGTCGTTGATTGCCTATACTGGAAGTGCGGAACAAGTTTTTCGCGAGAAAGAGAAAGCTTTGCGCCTTATCCCGGGAATTGGTAGCGTCCTGGCAAAGAACATCGTGAGTTCATCGGTAATGACACGTGCGGGCAAAGAGGTTGAATTTTTGCAGAAGAACAATGTCAAAGCCTTTTTTTACCTGGACCAAAATTATCCCCAGCGTTTGCTTGGGTGTACCGATGCACCGGTCATCCTCTATGTTAAAGGGGATCCTTCCTTGAATTGTCCCAAAGTGATCAGCATTGTGGGAACCCGCCATGCCACCGAATATGGGAAAAAAATGACCGATCAATTGATCACAACACTCGCTGAGCGTGGATATCCTGTTGTTGTGGTTAGCGGTTTGGCATATGGGGTTGATATACAGGCTCATAAATCGGCATTGCGAAATGGGTTGCCCACTGTGGCCGTGATGGGGCATGGCCTCGAAACGGTCTATCCTTCCCTTCATACAGCTTTTGCAAAGGAGATGATCGACAATCAGGGGGGTGTAGTTTCGGACTTTTTGAGCAATTCACCGATCGAGAGGACCAATTTTTTGCGCCGCAACCGCATTATTGCAGGGCTTGCAGATGCCGTGATCGTTGTGGAATCGGCTAAAAAGGGTGGTGCTTTGGTAACTGCCGAAATAGCCAATTCGTATAACCGCGATGTGTTTGCATTCCCAGGTAGGGTAGGTGACCCATTTTCGGAAGGTTGCCATTTTCTAATCAAATCGAACCGTGCAGTGTTAATGGAAGGTATTGCAGACCTGGAATATGTAATGAACTGGAGCGCCGCTAAAAGTCAGCCTGATGCAGTGCAGCCCTGCCTTTTTTACGATTTCTCGCCCGATGAAAAATTGATTGTCGATTTGCTGCGTGCCGAAGGGGAAATGCCGATTGACCTGATTTGCATCAAGACCTCACTCCCTATGAACAAAGTCTCCCCAACATTACTAAACCTTGAATTTGCCGGAATCGTGAAAGGGTTGCCAGGAAAGGTTTTCAGGGCGATTTGAACTTGGATGACAGTTTAATGCGGCTGGCTTCTGGCAACTGGTGCCTGGCGGTCCTTCATATATTGAACTGGTAATCAAAATATTATACTATTTTCTTTAGGATGCCTATTGTATATATAATTATATATCAACACATTAATAATTAGCAATCATATTTTGAAGGCCACTCAGTCAGTTGCCAACCGACTGTGGTTAGACGTCATTTCTCTGAAAAATCCCAATTAGGGTTTCCAAATTTGGACAATTATCAAATTCCTTTTGTAGGCAATTCCCCAGAGGAGATAAATATTTGTGTCCCTGGGTAAGCGGTCCCGAATAAAAATCCTGTCAATGCGGAAAAGTACTTTGGCCGCGTCACCTAGGGTAAAGAATCGGTAGCAAAACCGTCTGCGATCGAAGGTTAGGAACAGCACAAAGCTCACATCGGACGGGATTAAAAGCCTTTTAAAAGATTGTGGTGCATTCTTCCATTTGCAACGGAATAAATTCCGTTGTTACAATATTGTCCGTGCCTAACGGCACTTGGTTCACAATCCTCAATATGGAATCGTTTCTAATTCCTCTTGTGGTCAATTCCCATAATGCGGATAACTTTCATTGAACTACGAACAGCCAGCCGCAAGTTGCCAAAATTTACCTTTGCCTCTTCCCAAAAAGTTCCGATTTTCCGCTATCTTTCCAGCCAAAATTCTAAATCCGATACGATGTTCCGTTTAATGATCACCCTTGTTTATATTGTCCCCAACATCTATGTCTGCCTGCGGATTATGCAGTTGTTTATCAATAAGGGACATCGTACCAAATATTTCCTGATTTACCTGTTGTTCGCATTGGTTTTTCCGGTCAGCAACCTCTTTTGGCAAAATGATATCGGTTTTTTGGCCAATACAATCATCGGAGCTGCCGGTTACTTTCTCGCTTTTTACTTATACCTTTTCCTTTCTTTATTGGTTTTTGAATTACTTTTGCTGATCAACCTGATATTCAGGGTCGTGCCTATTAAAAGATTGAAAGAGGGTCGCAATCAAACGATTATCCTGTCAGTTTTGCTCGGATTGTCAGCGTTGGTTGTTATTGGCGGCATCATCAACTTCAATACGATACAGGTTTCGGACTACCGGATCTCCATTCCCCGGAAATCAGCCAAAATTGAACATCTGAAGATCGCATTTGTCGCCGATTTTCACCTAAAGGAGGAAACGAATATCGGTTTTGTGGAGCGGTTCGTGAAAAAGGTAGAAAAGATCAACCCCGACCTGATGTTGTATGGTGGTGATATCGTTGAGGGAAACCGCCACAATACGAAGATGGAAGATCTCGAAAACCTGCTTGGACAGATCCATCCGAAATATGGCGTCTATGGCGTTCTCGGCAATCACGAATTTTATGGTGGGCAGGACAAAGGGAATTTTTTCGAAAAGGCTGGGATAAAAATCCTTTTAGATGATAATGTTTTGATTGACAATTCGTTTAATTTAATGGGGCGATTCGATGGCCATTTCAACAGGCGGAAAGCCATCGATGATCTGATGAAATCGGTAAACGATTCCTTTCCGACCATTCTTCTCGACCATCGCCCAACAGAATTGGAACAGGTCAGCAAAACAGCGGTTGATATCCAGTTATCGGGGCACACCCATAACGGGCAACTGTTTCCGATCAGTCTGATCATCCAAAACATGTACCGGTTGAGCTGGGGTCACGAAAAAATTGGGAATACCCACTTTTTTGTAACCAGCGGCATCCGTTTGTGGGGGCCACCTGTCAGGACAACCGGCAAATCGGAAATAATGGTGATCGATGTGGATTTTGTGCGGATTTAAATCCGTCTGATTTTTTCTGGGTGTTTCTGCGGAATCTGCGGGAAATATTAAATTTCCCGCAGATTCCGCAGATTATCGCTGTGGGTCTTTACAAATAGGGTTTAAGATAATTTTATACAATAACAGAACTGATCATTATGAAATCTTTTATTAGTTTTAACATCTTAAATTTCCCATACTTGTCGGTTTTATGAAGATAAAAAGCCAACTGCTTCCCCTCCTGTTACTTTTGTTTAGTAACACCCTTTTTGCCCAACCTCAGATCAGCGTTAAATCCTTTGTAAAAAGGGAAAACGACATTACTGCAAGGGTCGAAGCCCCAAAAAAAGACCAAAACGGAGATCTTTGCGCCATCATAAAAGTAGTTACAACCCAGACCGGTTTTATTTGGGATCCTGATGCTTTGGGGATCATTTCGGCAGATTACAAAACCGGTGAGTACTGGATTTATGTTCCCTACGGAGCCAAACGCCTCACGATCAAACATGAAAAATTAGGTATCCTGCGCGATTATATGTACCCTTTGCCGATCGAAAAAGCCGGGGTCTATATCATGGAACTGACCACAGGCAAGGTGACCACAACAGTCGAAGATGAACAGATTGCCTCACAATGGCTGGTGATCAATTCAGATCCCACTGGTTCTGACATTTACATCGATGACCAACCCGCCAACCAAACCCCTTACCAAAATGAGTTGCCAGTTGGCAAACACGCCTACCGTATTAGTCATGACCTCTATTTGCCAACTACCGGTATGGTGGAGCTAACGGCTGACAAAAAAGAGGTTGTAAACCTTACCCTGAAACCCAATTTCGGGAAACTGAACATTACAACAGCTCCAGAAACTGGTGCAACCGTGAGCCTTGATGATGTGAATACGGGCAAAACAACACCTTGTGTTCTTGAACAAGTGAAAGCAGGCGAACATACCGTTACCATCCGTCTCAATATGTACCAGTCAATATCCCAGATAATTACAATGCAGCCGGGAGGTGAAATCAACCTTCCATTGACGCTTTCCACAACCTTTGCAAGTGTGACAGTAAACACCGAGCCTTCTTCCGATATTTACATCGCCGGAGAAAAGAGAGGTACCGGTACCTGGACAGGCCCATTACTGCCCGGTGTCCATCGGTTTGAAGCCCGAAAGGAAGGGTTTGCTCCTGCCGCTGCAAAGCGCGAAGTCATAAATGGCAAACCGTTGATTGTTAATTTGCATCCGGTTGCCAAAACCGGGACTTTAAAGGTAATGACCACCCCCGTTGATGCTGCGATCATCCTGAATGGTGAAAACAAAGGGACCACTCCAGCCACATTGCGTAACCTGCTGGTAGGCAATTACACTCTCGCATTGAGTTTGGCCGGATATGGCACCACTTATAAAAATATAACCATTGTAGAAAGTGAAACTAACCGGGTCAACGAAACCCTTGGTCATTCAGGTTTTGCCCAACAATCTTCCTCCGAAACGATAAACCATTCAACCTTGGAAATGGTTGCAGTAAAGGGAGGCACCTTTCAAATGGGAAACAACGAGGGGACAAAGGATCAAAAACCAGTCCATACCGTAACTTTAAGCGATTTCAGCATTGGCAAAACCGAAGTAACACAGGCTCAATGGAAGGCCATTATGGGGAGCGATCCCAGTAGTTTTAAAGGGGAAGATTTACCGGTCGAGAATGTGAGTTGGAACGACGTTCAGGATTTTATTGGCAAATTAAATTCAATGACCGGCAAAACTTACCGATTGCCAACCGAGGCAGAATGGGAATATGCTGCCGGAGGTGGTGCAGCCAATCGCACCATATGGGCAGGAACGAATACTGAAAATAGTCTGGGCGATTATGCATGGCTCTACGATAACAGCAATAAGACGACCCATTTGGTCGGGACAAGGCGACCCAATCAATTGGGGATCTATGACATGAGCGGGAATGTAGAGGAATGGTGCAACGATGTTTTTGATGAAAACTATTATAAGGTTAGCCCTACCGAAAACCCACAGGGGGCAAGTTCAAACCCACTCCTGTCACGTGTGAGCCGCGGTGGCTGCTGGCACATCAATGAACTTTTCTGTCGTGTGGATACGCGTTATGGCTATGCCCCCGGGTTTCACGAAAATGTTTTAGGATTCCGTCTTGTATTGGTTCCTTAATTTATACCAACTTATTAATGTGTTGATATATAATGAATTGAATAAATCGATCAGAATACTATTACTGTCCAATAAACTTTACATCTCCAACGAACGGATTCAATTTCAGGTCCATATTAGATTCATTTCTAATCTGTTTGCCGTTAATGTTTAAATTATAAAAGGTGATGTCCATAATCTGATGGTCAGCATCAAATCCCTCAATGAAATTTTGGGTGGCCTTCCCTTCAAGAAAGATATTCCGGAAAGTGATGTTACGGATACTCCCTAAACCGGGATCAGGATCATAACGGTGATGTAAGATTCTTAAGCCAATCAATGTATATGCATCACCTTCAATGTAAATATTTTCAAACCTTATATTTTGCAGGATAACCTCACCCGCATGGTTTGCCCTGAAAACCGGGTTTTTACCCTCCTTATGGATTACATAACAGTGGCTCACAAGGCAGGAATCCACTTTGTTGTGACCGCCCCAGCTAAGGCAAAACGAGGCACCTCCACCATCGTACCAGATCACACAATTCTTCATCTCTGAATAGGCAACTCCGTCGCATAACAAAATCGCATCATCGTTTGCACGGATAAAGCAATCCTCGACCTTAAGACGGATCCTTTTGCCATTGCCAACAATCGGATGATCTTTCCAGTCCATGTCCGAAACATGGATTCCATCTGTATTGTTGTTCCAGCCAATCAGCTTTACATTTTTGATATGAAAAAGGGATGAATCACTTTTTGACTGAATCTTGAGTTGAAAATTTCCCGCACCAATACAGGTGATTCCCTCAATTTGGATATTACGGCCATCTTCAAAGATAATATTGGAAAGCAGTCCTTTTGTAGGGAGCTGCCATTGCTGATGACCCGAGTCGATGATCCCACGACCTTTTATGGTGACATTCTCCAGGTTTCCCTTGCCATACATAGAACCTCTGAGATATGCACCCTCCTCTAAAAAGTAGGTCGTATTGCTTTCAGGGGATAGCGTTCGCCAATTAGATCATTGTTTCGAAACGATAAGGCATTTGCTCGTATTTGCCAACTTTAAATGGAATACCCAAATTCTTTTTGTCACTGCCAGGAAGTCCGTACCGCAATGAATAGTCGCCATAATATCCGCTAAAATGAACCTTCCCGTTGCTGTCGGTGTTTAAAAATTCATGGGTGTGCCACTCTTTATGGATTAGATCTTTAATAACTTGCAATACAGGCTTTTCCTCGTAAACAGGTGCATTATTTTCGGGCCATGTGGTTGCCATATCCATAAATCCCCAGAAGAAAAAGCTTTCGATTGCAGGATGTGCTAAGGCATTGGTCATAAATTGTTTGACATACGCGGCAATCTGCTGATCCTGTTCCTTTTCGGGCAATTTCAGGAAATCCGCCCCAAAATCTTCAGGGTGTGCCCAGAACTCGGTAATGTGCAAGGGAAGTCCGGCCTGTGCCATCTCATCATAAAAAGCACTCTGCTCTGCTGGTGTAACTGCTCCGCTATGTCCTTGTAAACCAATAGCTGCCGGAGGGAATCCCAACTCTCTTAACCTTTTTACCAATTCAACGTACCGCCTTCGCTGTAACCGGGCTGTCACAATTGTTCCATCTTTGGCTTTTACACCCGACTCCTCAGCGGTTTTAGTATCGTTATCATTGGCTGCCAGTTGAGCTTTGGCACCATGTGTCTTCTCCGCTCCATAATCGTTGATAAGAAATCTGGCATCAGGATCCTCTTCCCGGCAAATCCGAAGCACAAAGGAGATGTTTTCGACCATATTATCCAATGTTTCGAGGTGCGGCCAGTTCCGGTTGGCTAGGTTCTTTAATGCCGGTTCCCACAACATCTCGTTGACCGCATCCCAAAGTTTCACCTTGCCTTTGAAACGCCCGACAATACTTCGTAGCCTAACTTCAAGGAATTTAAGCTGTGTAGGATAATCGTATTTATACATCCAGTCGGGAACGGCTTTTGGAACTGTCCATAAAAGTGGATGTCCCTTAACAGTCAGGTTATTGGCATTTCCCCAATCGACGGTATCTGCAAAACCATCCAGTTTATATTCGCCCTGATAAGCCTCCATTTTGGCCATATTGTTCCTTGGGCGCTCGGTCCAGTAACAGGTCGCATTGACAGCATTCAGCACACTTGCAAAAACTTTCCGGTAAACTTCCAGCTTTTCGGCGGTTGCCGGACCTTGCCGGAACAGGCTGTCCATTTTTGGATTGCAATCACCAAACAGGAAAGCATGTTTGGTCAGTTCAATTTCTATAGAATGATTCTTTATCGGATTGCCTAGATGGTCAAGTACCTGAAGCTCAATTTCCCGCATCCTGATTTTCCTGATCGATTCGGAAGCATTGGCAATCAATCCGTTATTGGTTCCTGAAGTAAAAAAGGGGATATGCGGGGGGGATCCTGATCCCGATAATGGATTCAGCAATGTGGCTCCGGTCAAGCCAACTGCTGCGGTCTTGCAAAAATTCCTGCGATTGGTGTTCATAATGAATATTTTATGTCTCGCAAAGTACGCAAGGTTACGCAAAGTCTTGTATATCTAATCCTTTGCGATCTTGGCGGGCTTTGCGCGAAAATTTTTTGTTTATTTTTCGCACCTGATCCATCTTCCGCTACGGCTCTCCAAAGCGATTGATTCTGGGTGAATTGCTTCACCCGTCATTGCGTCTATAATGTTTTTATATTGATATTGGGCAAATTTAAGCGAGGTATTTTTGGCTTCATCGTCATTGATGAAAAAATAGTGGTCGGCAGTTGGGGATGCGATCCGGTAAACAATGGCATTGGGACACGAATAAGGTAACGTCAGGTTTTTCAAAAGATGGCCTACCGTCCACCCTTCCATAAAATCGTTTCCCTTGATTTTCATGGAGAAAGAGGCATCGGCACCAATAATTACGGCTGTCCCTTTACCCAACTTATTTTCGGTTACAGCAGGTTCACCGGTGTGGAATTTTTCAATTACCTGTGCTGTTGATGGTTGCAATTCAAGTATAAAACCTGTCAGTTGATGGTCCTGAATTTTTCGGGGCACGTTATTCGAATACTGGAAATCGGTGATCGATGCCCCGAATACCTTTTCAAAGGGTGACCCTTTGCCGGTATTCAATACCTTCCCATGTTCGTTCCACCATCCGCCGGGAGCATCAAGGACCAAACGGCCTCCCTGTTTCACATAGGCTTCAAAGATGGGGAAAAGCTCCTCGTTGATGGCTGCCTGTGCCGGTAAATAGATGACTTTATAGCGTGCACCCAATCCATTTTTCAGATCTGAAGGTGTAACATGTTCCCAGGGAACATTTTTATCGATCAATGCACGGCTGATCCCGATGCGTGCCTGAACAGGATAGTTTTTAAAATGGGTGCGATTAGGACCGGAGCAAGCAGCCCAGATCGCTTCGTTGTCCCAGTTCACAAATACACCCACATATGGTTCTTTGTGTGCGGCCCAAATCTCATCCCGGTATTTATCGGCGGCTTTGGCAATTTGCCCTGCACGGATTGCCCGTTCACCAGGTTCATTCTGGCGGTTGAGTAGGGCATATTCACCCGATTCCCAACCTGCACGGCGGTAGTTCCACGACCACAACCCAACTCCTTTAAAACCTCCAGCAAGGTAGGAGAGGAGCAATTGTGTCATTGTCCCTTTGTTGACCGTGTATCCGGCAGTCCCTTCCTGACCTTTGCGATCCCATGCTTTACCACCACTAAACTGCTGCGGACCTCCGGTACTTTCCCAGGTAGCTGCCCAACCTCCCTTGAACCAATCAGTTGCAATTGCGGATTGCATATAGATACAGCGTGCTACTTCATAATCGGTTTCTTCGAAATGCCAGGCGAGATGAATGGACGGATAAAATGAGCCACGGTCTTTCATCGTTTCGGCAATTCCCTCCATGTCGGTGCCCCGTGAGGCAAACGGCAGAAATAACCCCATCTCTCCTCCGGCCCTGACAGGTTGTTCAGGGAAATCGGAAACTACCGTCTGCCTGATGAATTCAAGGTTCATATCGGCCTTAAAGCGCAAAATATCACGAACCTGACCGTATTCCCTTCCGGCGGATGGGATGATTTCAGTTGTTCCGGGGACGATGGTGACCAGTGGATCATTGTCAAAATCTGCCCATGATTGATAAGGATGATCCGTTATTCCAACTTCATTCTGATTCCACGCTGTAATCAATTGATCGATAGATTTATACTGATTTTTCACCCATTCCTTGAACTTTGGTACATCATCCTGACGTAAATAGGCATCCGGCTGTGAAAAGTAACTCTTCCCTTTGTAAGTTGGCTTACTTTTTTTCCAGGCTTCGAGTTGTTTGAAAAATACACTTTTCTGGTATTCGAGCATCCTGGGATCCTTCCGAATGGCAGCCATTGGTGTGTTTGTTGGGATGTTCAGCTTTTTAAGCAACTCATCGGTAACCGGTTCCCAACCACCTTCGCCATACCAGAATGGGATGATACCCTCTTCGAGCGCAATCCTCAATATCTCTTTCTCCGGCCATTCTGGTGTTGCCATCGTTTGTTTCAGATTGGTGAAGCCCAATTCCTTCATCATCCTGAAATGGTGGCGCATATCCTGTTCCGTACATCCTGCCCAGGGAAGGAAAACTACACCAAATGGCATGGGGGCAATCTGTTTTATTTTTTGTTGCATGGGCGAATCGTGAAGCTTGTCGTAAACCGAGGTAAGGAATTCGTCGGGTTGTTGTGCGAACGATTGGGAGGAAAGCAATAATAGTAGGCAAATAAAATTTATCTTATTCATATTTAATATTTTACGTAAATCATTTGGAACCGGTTCCTATATTTTCAGAAAATTGATTTCAAATATAAATAACCTACGAAATATGGGAATTTTTTTGCTGGTAAATTTGAAATCTTTCAAGATTCGCCTGTTGTGATAATCTGTTCCGAGATTTTATAACTTTGTGAAAAAGAATACGAATGAAACGATTGGTTATTTTATCGGGTGCCGGAATGTCGGCCGAGAGTGGGATCCGCACCTTCAGGGATTCCAATGGGTTATGGGAAGAGTATGATGTAATGGAAGTGGCAAGCATCGAAGCATGGCACAAAAATCCCGCGCTGCTTCTCAGGTTTTACAACGAACGCAGGAAACAGATGATCGAAAGCCAACCCAACCAGGGGCATCTGATCCTGGCAGAGCTTCAGCAAACCTATGATGTGCAGATTATTACACAGAATGTGGATGACCTTCACGAAAGGGCTGGCTCGAAGCATGTCCTTCATTTGCATGGTGTATTGACAAAGGCAAGAAGTTCTGTTGATCCCTCATTAATCTATACCTTAAAGAACCCTGAGATGAATTTGGGAGACAAGTGTGAGAAAGGTAGCCAGTTGCGGCCCCATATTGTCTGGTTTGGTGAGGCGGTGCCTGCAATAAGCGAAGCAGTTCCCATTGTGGAATCGGCTGATTACCTGTGCGTGATCGGGACTTCGATGAATGTTTATCCTGCTGCAGGTCTGATCAATTATGCACGTTATAAAACGCCAATCTTCCTGATCGATCCAAAACCTCCTGTTGAATTACCGGCACGCGTTAAAGTCATTGCCAAAGGTGCTAGCGAAGGCGTTGCCGAACTTGCCCGTTTATTGGCTGACCTTCCTGTTTAGACAATATTTCAATCTATTTCCATTTATTTCATTATTTCCAGTAGTTTCCATTTATTTCAACTCATTTCATTTTTATATCAACTTATGAAAAAGAAAATCATCATAGCCATAACCGGAGCCAGTGGTTCAATCTATGCGAAACGGATACTCGAAAAACTTCAGGTGCTGCAAGACCAGATTGAGTCGTGTGGCATCGTGTTTTCATCGAATGCCCGTGAGATCTGGAAATATGAGCTTGGTTCAATCCCTCAAGAATTTTCCCAAACTTTCACCGTTTATGAAAAGGGAGATTTCTATGCCCCGTTTGCCTCCGGTTCGGCAGGATATGATACGATGATCATCATTCCCTGTTCAATGGGAACATTGGGGCGCATTGCATCAGGCGTTTCCGACGATCTGATCACCCGTGCGGCAGACATCATCCTAAAGGAACGGAAAAAGTTGATACTCGTTGTACGTGAAACACCCTATAATCTGGTCCATCTCCGGAACATGACCTTGCTTACCGAGGCAGGAGCGATCATTGCCCCGGCGACCCCCTCATTTTACAGCCTTCCACAAACCATTGATGATGTTGTCGATACAGTCATCGATCGGATACTCGACCTTGCTGGTTTTGAGAATAAAGGGTATAGGTGGGGAGGGGAGGCTTAGGCATGGGGCGTGGAGCTTGGAGCATGTGGCTAGGAGAAAGGAGAGGGAAACCGGTATCAGATAAAAAACCAAGCCCAATGCTCCTCGCCCCATGCCGTCAAGCGCACGCAACCGTAGCAATACTAACCTTTATTCCTGGAACCTCAAGTAACTGCCCGCAGCAAGCTTCAAGTGTAGCACCCGTGGTTACAACATCATCGACAACCAACACATGCTTTCCAGTTAAAAGTTCAGGTTTACTGACCTTAAAAATGCCGCTTACGTTTTCCCATCGCTCGAACCGTCCTTTGCGGGTTTGGGTAGCCGTATGCACAACTCTTACAAGGTTTCCGGTCAAGAGTGGTATGTTCATTGATTCCGAAAGCCCTTTACAAATTTCTGTACTCTGGTTGTAACCCCGTTTTTTCTCCTTCCTGGGATGCAATGGAACTGGTAGAATCGCGTCAATATTCTGAAATAATGGGGATTGCATCAGGTCATATCCAAAAAGGAGTCCCATTTTATGACCTGCGTCACAATTTCCTTTGTATTTCAGTTCATGTAAAATGTGTTGCAACCTTCCTCCCTTATCAAAACGGCAAAAGGATGTGGCAAGTGAAATATTTGCCCTTCCCATAAAGATTTGAAAAATAGGGTTTTCCTGATTGTAATGATAATTGGTACGTGGCAGGTCAGCCATACAGTTTAAACAAAGGATATCCTCACCTCTCACCAACGATGTACCGCACCCTGCACAAAGGCGGGGATAGAACAGCGAAACAAAGTCATCGAAAAAAGTCATTCAGTAAAAGATTTTTGAGCTAAATTTTGACTTGAAGATGTTGTTTTACAAATTTAATGAATTGTTTTCTGAAAAGTAAAAATACGGTCTCAAATCGTATTGCCAATCAAAAATATCCTTTACCTTTCGTAAAAATTCAAGACGTCATGTCGAAAGAAAAAAAGAATAAAAAAGCACTCCGGTTCAACAAAGCCGGATTGAAAAAAGCAATACTCTCAGTTTATTACGAAGAAAGCAATAAGTCATTTAATTATAGGCAGATAGGTGCTGCCGTTGGGGCGAAGGGTGACAGTGAACTTCAGTTGGTAAATGGTGCCCTTCAGGAATTGCGTGATGCCGAAACCCTGGTTGAAACTGAACGGGGGAAGTATCAACTTAAATCGCAGGGTGGAACAGCCACCGGAATCATTGAATTGAATCCAAAGGGATATGGGCAGTTAACAAGTGAAGAGTTGAACGAACCTGTTTTTGTCTCAGCTGCAAATATGAACCATGCCCTGGATGGGGATAAGGTGAGGGTCCGGTTGTATGCAAGGCGGAAAAGAAGCAATCCAGAAGCGGAGGTCATCGAAATCCTTGAAAGGGCAAAAACCACATTTGTCGGGACCATAGAGATCTCGCAGTTCAGTGCTTTTTTAATCCCCAATAAAAAAACACCATTCGACTTGTTTATCCCCAAGGATAAACTTTTAGGTGCAAAGCACGGACAGAAAGCAGTGGCTCGTATTCTGGACTGGCCTGAACGTGCCAGAAATCCATTTGCGGAGATTATAGATGTCCTGGGGGATGCCGGGGACAACAATACCGAAATGCACGCCATACTTGCAGAATTCGACCTGCCTTATAAATATCCCGAAGCGGTTGAACAGGCTGCCAATAAAATCCCTGAGCAAATCCCGGCAGAAGAGATCAAAAACCGCCGCGATTTC
Organism: uncultured Bacteroidia bacterium; assembly: GCA_903927965.1. GTDB lineage: Bacteria > Bacteroidota > Bacteroidia > Bacteroidales > Prolixibacteraceae > JAAFHB01. The sequence goes on from CAIYPA010000086.1 coordinate 27,492, forward strand.
AGGAACGTGCCTACTTTTACAATCGACCCGGCTGATGCCAAAGATTTCGATGATGCCCTTTCGATTCAGAAATTGGAAAACGGATTATGGGAAATAGGTGTCCACATTGCCGATGTTACCTATTATGTGAAGCCTGAATCGCTGCTCGAAGATGAGGCATACAATAGGGCTACCTCTGTTTACCTTGTTGACAGGGTTGTACCCATGTTGCCCGAAAAGCTTTCAAATGGGGTTTGTTCATTGCGGCCCAATGAAGACAAACTTTGCTTTTCAGCTGTATTTCAGCTCGATGATAAAAGTACGGTTCATAATGAATGGTTTGGCCGGACAGTTATCCATTCTGCCCGAAGGTTTTCGTACGAAGAGGCACAACAGGTGATCGAAACAGGAGAGGGTGATTTAAAGGATGAAATCCTGACACTTGACGCTCTTGCCAAACAGTTGAGGGACATTCGTTTTGAATTGGGTTCAATTGGTTTCGACCGGGTGGAAGTGAAGTTTGAAATCGACAAGGATGGCAAACCCCTCAGTGTCTTTTTCAAAGAGTCGAAAGATTCCAACAAATTAATCGAAGAATTTATGCTTCTGGCCAATAAACGGGTGGCCGAATTTGTAGGAAAACCTGCATCAAAAAAGAGGGAACGCACCTTTGTTTACCGTATCCATGATAAACCCGACCCTGAAAAGCTGGATACCTTTAACCATTTCATCAAACGTTTCGGATACGGTATCCAGACAAATAACCCACAAACTGTCAGTGCGTCAATGAATAAACTGATTGAAAATGTTGCAGGTAAGAAGGAACAGAATGTGATAGAGACACTTGCGATCCGGACTATGGCCAAAGCTGAATATTCGACACGAAACATTGGGCACTATGGATTGGGGTTTGAATATTATACCCATTTCACTTCCCCGATTCGCCGTTATCCCGATATGATGGTCCACCGGTTGCTTGCACGGTATCTTGAGGATGGGCGCTCGGTTCAAGCCGACCAGTATGAAGAGATGTGCAAACATTCGAGCGACATGGAAAACAAAGCTGCCAGTGCCGAACGTGCATCGATCAAATACAAGCAGGTTGAGTTTATGGCCGATAAGATTGGTCAGCAATTCAAAGGGGTGATTTCTGGCGTAAAAGACTGGGGCATTTATGTCGAGCTGGATGAAAACAAATGTGAAGGGATGGTTCCATTGTTTGAGCTTACAGATGATTTTTACGAGTTCGACGAAAAGAATTATTGTATCATCGGACAACGAACTCACAAAAAGTACCAACTTGGCGATGCGATCGAAGTTGAAATTGCAAGGGCCAATCTTGACAAGAAACAACTGGATTTCAGGATAGTGGGTGAGGAATTGCCAAAGGCACGAAAACCGGTCAGGGAAAGTCGCCGGAGGTAAATTTTTGGAATTGAAGTTTAAATTAAAATTGACCAATGATCAACGCGGTAATTATTGAAGATGAACCGGCCCTGGCAATGAACCTTGAACTATTGATTAAGGAATATTGTCCCGATATAAATTTAGTTGCATTTTTTGTTTCTGGCCAGATGGCTCTTGAAAAATTGCCTTTTTTAAATTATGACCTGATATTTTCTGATATAGCACTTGGTGATATGGATGCCTTTGAACTATTCGAAAAACTGAATAAACCAAATCAGCACATCATTTTTACCACATCTCACACCGAATTTGCTTTTAATGCCTTTAAATTGGATGCGATCGACTTCCTGAAAAAGCCAATTACACCTAATGATTTGATACGCAGTGTAAACAGGGTTTATGAACGTATTGTGAACAAAGATCTGTCAGGTTCCCATAAAGAGAACCTTGTTGTGCATAAGGGAGGTAGAATATTGTATCGGGTTGATGGCCAGCTTCGTGTGATCTCCTATGAGCATATTATCTATTGTGAAGCCCAGGGTTCCTATACAAAGGTTTATATGGATGATGGTTCCGAACCTAAATTACTTCCCACCCATTTAAAAAAAATTGAAGAGACATTTCCAACGGGCAAATTCTTTCGTATCCATAACACCCATATAATAAATTCCGATTTCATTGACCACATCTTGTACAATGAAAAGATTTGTGTTTTAAAGAACAATGGTTCGATTCAGAAAATAAAGTTGAAAATTTCGGATCGGAAATACCAGGCTTTTATGGATTTTATCAAAACAAGCTAAAATTATTTGAATTTAGATTTGCAGTTATTGCCCAAAATGCCGCACTTATTGCCCAAAATGCCGCACTTATTATATTGTCTCAAAAAGGTGATGAATTTCATGTTAAAGCTTTCAGTATTTTAATCAATTTTGTGTCCAGATGCTGGTTGAAACATTACCATTTATGCTGGATTG
>CAIYPA010000087.1 GCA_903927965.1 uncultured Bacteroidia bacterium
TAGATTGATAAGAAACCATTCCTGCTGTTTGTACATCGTTGTACCTGAAATAATTAAAATAAGGACTTTGAGATGCGTTAAGTTGTAAAATAAGCTCATTCCCATAAACTGTCCCAAAGCTGGTTGTCGCATAAGCCCTGACATAATAGGTGGTACCTGGAAGGCAACCTGTAATGCTGCTTGTAAAAGTACCAGTTCCTGCACCATCTGTGGTCTTGGGATTGGCGATAGTAGGATTTTGGGTCGTGGACCAACAAACGCCACGTCCTGTTACTGTTGCGCCTCCATAAATAACAACATTCCCGCCGCACATTGCTGTCGACGATGTGATTGATGATAACGGTGTGGTTGTGACAACCAGGTCCATATTGGTGGCAGACAAACTAAACCAAAAACCAGACATAAACATTGATAAGGTACCTGTCCCGCCAGGACCGCAATCGGTACAATAAACGATAAGGCCATTGGCAGGGCTGGCAATCGCATTGATCTCCGCATGGGTCATTCGGGGAGGCAAAAACCCTTTGTTGTATGACTTTACATCGAGCATTGCTGAACCATCTGGGGTGCCGCCGTCATTATTAATCGCTACCTGGGAGAAAACGAAACTGCTGATGAGCAGGATCAGTAATGAAATAAGGGTTAGTTTTTTCATAATTCATTATTTATTTGATATATTGATAATTAGTGATTATTGGATGTTGCTTTTTGTATAAACTGGTTATTATCTGGACGTTATTTTGGAATGGTGGATCTGTAGTTTTTTGTTCGCGTAAAATACAAAATTTAAACCAACATAAATCCATAATATCCTGATATTTTTGACGATATAACATTTGGTAGGATATTTCCAATAATTGGCAGGGTTTTTCCAACGGTTGGTAGGTTTTGGCACATAATTGGTAAATTGTGATCATCGATATGGTCATAAAACTGCTTAATATAGCAGGTAGGAACCTTTATTTTAACTTGGCGTCAGCGTATAAATGTTTCATTCAAGGAGATATAGTGATAGCCTCACTTTGAGTGAGACTATCACTTACCAGACGCAAACAGGTCGTTCCTGACTTTCAGGAAATCTGATTTCCGGTCGTTTTACCTTTTATCTTTGAAGAACACTTTTTTGGTCACTTTATTGACCTTGCAGAAATAAATACCGGGAACGACCTTATGGCCGGAATCGTTGGTCCCGTCCCATTTTAGAAGCAATTGCCCTTCGTTTGTCGCGTTGAACAGGTGTTTGATGCGCTGTCCTAAAAGGTTGAAAATAGCGACATCGACTTTAATCTTTTCAGGGTTCCAAACCTCGATCGTGATTTCACTTTTAAATGGATTTGGATAGACAGTGAACAGGTTCGCATCATTATTGATCGTTAAATCAGGGAGATCGTTGGCCTGTACTTTCACAAATAGTGAACCGTTCTTTTCAAATGTTTCGCTACCTGCAACTTTAACGATATCCAGTTTATAGGCTTGTTCCCCCCTGAACAATTGAAGCTCAACCTGATGACCAACAGTGAAACCGTTTACGTTCTCTCCTGTGTTTTCATTAACAGACGCAGGGATACTGAAAATACCGGCTGTCATTTGGTTGACCCCAACCGTAGCTGCCCCCACACAATAACCTCCATCGAAAATCCCAATCTCGTCACCAGCCTGTAATCCGGATGTCCCCAATCCGACAAGATTGATGTTCATGTGGTCGGTTCCATTGCCTTCAAAGACTTTGGCAAAATGAACGGAAGGGATTATCTCTGGCAGGTAAGTTGCAGCTTTGATTGAATTTGCAGGTATCGTCAAGGTACAATCAGTGGAAACATTTACCTTGTAACCTTTGCCTGGAATAAAATTTCCAAGGTTGTTTTTCCAGCCACCAAAAACGCCAAAATTCTCAATGGTTTTTCCCGTTTCATCCATCACCTTTACAAGTTTCCCCGCATCGATCAACGATTGGACGAGGGCTAAGGCATCCTGTAAAGAATTGGCAGGATATGAAATAATGTTCCAACCAGTCGTAAGGCCAATACCCATAGGAAGTTGCACAGCTGTTCCTTCAAGTGAAAGGATGTCATCGGCCCCCATGTTCACCTTGTAACCTTCGGTAACGGTGAGATTTCCAATGTTGTTTTTCCAGCCACCAAAGACACCGAAGTTTTCAATGGTTTTTCCTGATTCATCCATTACTTTTTTGAGGTTCCCCGAATTGATAAAAGGCTTGAAGATATCCATCAGATTTACATTGGAAGGAATAACATTGGCAGAAATGATGTTCCAACCGGCAATCATGGGGATGGCTTGAAGTGAAATCACATTTTTTACTTGTATAACGACCTGATCAGCAGGTGAGTCGATCAACCCATCATTGACAACCAGGCTAAAAGTATAAGAAGAATCTTTCTCAACCTTGGGAGCAACAAACGTTGGTTTTGTGGCCGATTCTGAACTCAATGTAATCCCTGCCGGTGCTGTCCATTTGAAAGTCAAGGCATTGCCATCAGGATCGGTAGAAGCGGAGCCATCAAGGGTTACTGTCATTTCTTCGTCCACAGACTGGTCTGTACCTGCATTTGCTACCGGAGCTTTATTTGGGTTTGCAATGCTCCATTGAGTTTTTGATAAGGAAACACCCGGTTTGCCGCTGGTATATTTCTGCAATTTGCTGAGATCAACACTTAAAGAATAAGTTCCACTGACTTTGCCAGACTTATCCATACCCGACAGAACATAAAGTTTATCTGTTGATTTTGTTACGGTAAGATCCTTAATAAGCAATTCCTTACCATCCAATTCAAATTTCAGTGATTCTTTGATCTTTGAATCATCCAGTAATTTGTCTGAGAATTCTATTTGCAGTGCATCTGGTTGGGCTTCAACTGGCACAATCGGTGTGTTTTTCCAGGTGCCAAACAGTACGGTTTCATCTATAAATATGGGTATTTCCGTAATGGTAACATTGTTGTATTTGTTGATACAGTGTGCCTGCAGCAATAGATTTCCCGAAAAACTCAGGTTGATTGCCAACATAAGCGGTCCGGTACCCACATCAGAAGTATCTGCCAGAAGAACCGGATTCACCAAATCGGTTTGGTAGAGTTTGATCCGTGAACCGGGTTCATTGTTGTTCATTGAAGCGACCAGGGATTTAATCGCCGTAATATTGTCTGTGGCCGAAAATCCCATGTCCGGTGTGATATGCAAATTGGTCACACCCTTTGGTAAGGTACGGTTCACGGTCCATTCATACTTTGTTGTATCGTTGGCCGAATTACCCGCCTTATCGACAACGTCCTTCATTTTAACCTTCAGGACGTAACTTCCTTCATAATAGGTGAGTAACCTAAACTCTGTAAAAACGTATTCTGAATCGTTCTTCTGTATAAATTTAAGTTGTGAAAGTGGTTGTTGCAGTTTATCTTTCCACAATTCGATTGACCCTGTTCCGAAGCCTTTCACTGGTTCGGTAAACCGTACAGTAAAGGAAACCTTGTGCTGTCCGTCATAACCGCCATCAGATGAAGGAATTATTTCAATTATCCGGGGCACTTTCTGGTCGATTTCCCATTCAACCGATTGACTGATCAAACCCAGGTTGCCATCCAACGATTTGATGTTTGGCAAATCGACCGTCAGGGTGTAATGACCATCAGGCGACAAAAATGACTTCAACCCGGAAAGTTGAAATAACCTCCCTTCTGTATCCATTGGTGTATTTGTAATTGAGCCGGATACCACCAAACCGTCCTTTTTCCAGGTAAACCTGGCCGGTAATAAGGTTGACTGGTCAATCGGAAGGTTAAATTTCAATAAAATGAAATCCATTGGAGCGCCAACTTTGTTTTCGGGCAATCCGATAAACTCGCTTATTGCAGGAATGTTGATAAATTGTGTCCAGGTGGCCTGTTTCCCGGTCAAACCTTGAGTACCGGTCAAATCGCTTATCTCACTGGCCTGAACGGTAAGTGCATAGAACCCATTTTGAGTTGATTTGCTTGTAAGGTCAATTTTAAAGGTAACAGGATCAATCTGGCTAATAGTTACAGAAGCATCCATTGCGTCGGCACCACCTTGAATGCGCAAGGTCATATCTTGGTAATTGAACGTAGCAGGATCAATCGGCTTATTGAACACAACGTTGATTGATGTTACCGGTGTTGTCACAAATGCAGTAGGGACACCCTCGAACCGAACGATTTCAGGAGGGTTCTGGTCTTTTGCTGCAAACCGGATTGTATATTTTTGAACACTGTTTGCTGCAAAAACATCCAGGAAATGCAACATATTCTCATAAACAGGCTCTTTCCCATCGGGCATTGTAACATGGGTCTGCCAAACATTGTCCAACGGAATCACCTGGCCATCCTCGCGTGTCACACTAACAATTTTGTAATTTCCGTTGCCGGGATCGTTGATCTTTAAATAATTCCATCCGATTTTGGAGGGGACTACAAGCAATTCAATTTCATGGTTCCCAATTGCAATTGATCCTGAAATACTTGACGAAGAGGCTGGATACACATCGAGGGTACCGCCGTTGGAAAGATAAATCACATCCGGGAATTCCTTCGCGTCCTGAACTTCGTTGACGAGAAAATCGTTGATCCCATCTTTGACACCATCATAAACACTTACACTTTTGATCAATTCATGCACCGCAACACCGCTGATTAAACTAAGGTTGGGGTTACCCCGACTGTCGAGGTGGGTAAGTTTTGCTTCGTACGAAACGAAATGTCCCATAAGGTCACTAGTAAACCACCACTGTCCGATCGAGGATGTTTTGGGTGCGATGTTGCCAAAATCGATATTTGTTAAACCCAATTGCATGGGCTGGCCATTCAAGTTCGATCCGATCAGGGCAAAGTTAATGGCAAGGCCCTTGGCATTGTCAACAATTTTGGGCTGTGCACTTTCTATCCGCACATTTTGGGCTATACCGTACCCATTGTTTTGGATCATCACAGCAAACTCGGCAGGGACGATCGGTTCAATTGGCTCTGTTAAAGGATCGTCGCCAAGAATATCGCGCTGCATAAAATAGTGCAGGAACAGGTCCGGGCTTGGGTTTACGTCAAGCGTTACCGGGAACAAAGGCTTTGTTACAGTTACCCCGGTAAATGGATCGAGATAAGAGAACGAACCTCCAAACGAGTAGCTTTTGGGGACAGTTGGTGCGGCGCCTTTCTCGGGTATAAACAAAATGGTTGCACTTCCTTTCAATTGGGCACCGAGGGTTCCGGTTCCGTCAATTCCAGTTAGGATATCCAAAGCTTTTGTATCGATTTGGAAGAGGTCGTTGCAGATCGCACCATTTTCATCCTTAATCTCCAGATTAAGTTTGATCTCTTTCATGGAATCCGAAGTATGCCCGTTAAAAATGGTAAGCGTTCCTTCAAAAGCCTCACGGGTCATAACAACTTTCTGTGTGATATTAATTGAAACAGAGGCACATACAGACTTACGGCTCTGATTGATTTGAAGAATAGTAGTTGCCAAAGCCTCGTAATACATTTTACCAATATCATCGAATCCTCTTGAGTGCATATAATCCAATGCAGTATTTGATTTTTCAGCACAATTTTTTAGAATTTTATCGTCAATTATATTTGGAAACTCTGAAGTTGGTGAATATATACCTTTATTCTGAGCCGTAACGGTTTCATTCCAACGATCTACAAAGGCATCTATTTCAGAATTTGTAATATCTTTTCCTTCCATTCTTTTTTTTAACAATTCAGAGTCTGAAGGTTGTATTTTAATGCGACGAACTGTGAATGAATCAATTATTGCTCCAAATTCACCGATATTTTTCTTAGACTGCCAATCTAACTCACCCATAAATTCATCCACCCAAACTTTGTGGTTCTTCTCCAATGATAAAGAATATGCTAAGTCAGAAAAAGCCTGGTTTAAAATTGGAGATATAGAAGATTTTGCCGCAAAACCATTAATTATTGGAACTGGCGTGTCAAGTACATCTATTACAATTTGAGGTAATTTATTGTTGAAACAGTTGTATGCCACATCTAATGCTCCAGTAATGCATCCTCCATAAGGAAGAAAACCTGCCAGACATGAAACTTCTTCTTTTACAGTGTAGACAGACGTATTAACATAGGCATCGACACATGAAGCGGTGTTTTGTATGGGTTCGATTTTCTCTAGGATTTCCACAACAACGATTACTTCTGGGGCAACAGTTGCTATCGCTGCTTTAGTAGCTGCTTTTAATATATCAACAGAACAGTCGAACAAACCATTGGCAATAGCGTTCATACAAGGATCGCAACTATTGTCAGGAGTTTCAGTTGGTATAAAGTTATATGGATTAGAATGGCCACCATCTCCTCCACCCCATCTTATTGGTTGCGTTGGAGGTGGATCTGGTTGATAGTTATCAACTTGATTACAGATTCGATCATATTTGAAAGTTTTTACTACCTGATGCCACTGTTTATCAGCCCCACATTCCCATCCATAAAAAGTAATCATACCATTCGTGCAAGGGCCAACAAAGATGGTTTTTAATTGGTTTAGTGTTGCCGATTTACGGGCAGCCTTTCTTTTCATCACGACCGGTACCTGTATGGATTGCTGTGCCAAAAGGTCCATCTTGGTAAAATTGGTCACGAACTCATATTCAGGGTCGTCAAGCGGAAAATTGACCTGAACATCCAAAGCCGTTATCAAGCCTTTGTTGGTAAGGGTTACAAGAAACGGGTAGGTTTCATCGTTGACAAGGCTTGGCATTGTTTCGGGCATTTCGACTATAACCACCGGAACAGGGACATTGGTTTCGTACTTCATCACCAGTTGAACTTCATAATTGTCCTGAACGGTTGTGGGAACTACTTCCCAGAAATAGGTAATGGCCTGAAAACTAATGAATATACTCTTTTCGTTAACGCGACCCGGATCGATGGTGATGGTGGACTGGTAACTCTCGTGCTTATCGGCATCAATGTTCATCTTGTATGCACCTTCCGGCAAATTACTGACCGAAAAAGTGCCGTCCTCGCCAGTAAACCCATCAGCAACAATCTCACCAGAGAAAGGATGACGGATAACGACATGCGCATTCTTAACATGGGGTTTCCCATCGGTGTAATAAGTATATTCATCGATCACATCAACTTTTAAGCCACCGGTTTCTTCCGAGACCACTTCAAACAGAAAAGGAACAGTTAGTCCGTTGCCATTGACCGAGTTCACGGCAATGCTTCCCGAAATTGGCGTATTGAGCGGAATATCGGCTGTTGGTGTGAGGTTTAAAATGACCGTTGCAGTATCTTGAGGGGGTATGTTGGTAAGGATAGCCGGGCTGACCAACGTCATCCAATTCACGTCTGGAAGGGTAATTGTTACGGTTCCGGTTTGTCCTGCACCATTGTTGAAAATCTTCAGTTCATAAAGCCTCGATTTACCCTTCGACATCGTTGTATTGATGCTTGCGGGGTCTGCTTTTAGCTGCCCTTCCAATGTCTGGCAATAGTAATAGGCCATAAAATTGGTCGAGCTGCCTTCGTCTGAAGTAATTTTGAAATTTATTTTTTCATAATTCTGTCCTTCAGTAAGTTCTGTGGCTTTTAAAGTAAAACTGAATTCTTTGGACTGGCTTCCTGCAAGATCTGGAATGGTATCGAATACAAGTTGACAACCTTTGGGCAGTTTATCTGCTGTTATGATCAACCGGGTTAAGGGTGCTTCGCTTGTGTTTGCAACCGCGATCTTTCCGCTCAGCGTTTGGCCTTGTTTCATTTCCCAGATGATATTCCCGGATGATTCTAGGCGTACTCCCGGAATGTTGAAATCATCCTGTGTAAGTGTAAGGTTTTGTAATGGATAACTTGCACCCACAAAATAGTGTCCCGATTCGTTGCCGAGCGGTACAAAATCGACCCTGTACTCTCCCAGATTGTTCGTTTTTGCCTTTAATTCACGTCGGGTGCCGTTGTTCAGGATATATACATCGACATCGACGTTCGGAACAGCTATATTTTTGGAATTCAGGGCAATACCATGGATTGGCACAGAAGAACCCGGAAGATATATTTGATTATCGACAATGGCCGTTACTGTATATTCGGGATGAATGGTCAACGCCAGAGGTTTCGATTCATTGTTGAAATAGACCAGCTCATTGATGACCTCGCCAGGATTTATCTTCGCAAGAATAAAATAATTGCCGGTTTCATCAGGTACATCAACCGTTTTTGAAAAGGCGGCCGATGTTCCAATTCCTATTTGGTTCGGGAAGGCAAATTCGCCCAGTAATATATCATTGTCATCAATAATTTGATCCTTAGAGCAATAGAAATTTAATTTTACTCCTGAAGGTGCCAAGGCAAAGCCACCATTAAATGCTGTTCCCGTAATTTCAATTGCATCGTTAGTCGCAACTGTTTCGTTATTTATGGAAATTGAAGTGATTTGAAGATCAGGTTTGTTTTGATCGGTGACAAAAACATAGCAGAAACCTGAAGAAAACGAGGTAGCTCCGGCCTGAATGGAAACCATTTGATTCCCATCTTCAATATTGTCATTCTTGGTATTTATGGGTACCTGAACTGATTTTTGTCCAACGGGAATGATTGCATTGGGCTGAATATAAACTTCGGAAGTATCGTTGTAGGAGATGTTGACCAATAACGCAAGTGCTGTAGGCGTATTGCGTGTAATCGTAAGGGTTCCGGCGGCTAATTTACCTTCTGGCAACGAAATGGGATTGACCGAAACAGATAAAGATGGCCCATCGTTATCTGCAATCACTAGATTGGCCTTAACAATTCCCCCATCTTCGGCTGAAGTTTCGCATCCGCACGAGGAGATGAAAACCGCGCCTGAAATTGTGGTTTTCCGGTATCCGTCAACTTCGTTGTTGTCAATGGCGCCAATATTGAATTTCAATTCATTCGTACCTTTGGGAAGATAAATGCTTGAAGGAAAAAAGAGTGTATTGGCATCGCTGCAAGATAAATTTACAGTAATATTATCACTCCCTTTTATCCGTTTAACAATACCCCATGTGGCATAAATACCTGCCGATTCTGAAATGGTGTCGGCCAATAATTCAAGGCCTACCTGAGGAACATCATTGTCGAGAATACTTATCGTTTCCTGTCCTGAAGCAAATCCGTCTGAACTTGTATAAATAATTGCATCACCCGTCAATTCGGGAATATTGTCATCGGTAATCATGACCGAAACACTATTGGAGGCCATATTGGCAGGGATGACTACTGTGGTGGGAAAGCTGCATTGCGATGGCTTGTTCGTCGAAATATTGACCGTTAACGGGTTCGATGTGACTAAATCCCTTGTTACAGTGAGGGTTATCGTTTCCCCTTCGATAGCCGTTTTTTTACTTAACTTAGCCGTTAGTGAAGGTACTTCATTGTCAAGGATTGTAATCGTTTTTGATGAGCCAATGTATTTTACCGCATTTGCCTTAATCTCAACTGCCCTTGAACCGTCAAGTGTTAAATTATCAATAGGATTAAGATTGAATACAAAAGATGATTGGTTGGCGGGTATGGTGACAGACGCGGGTATCGTAACCTGGCCGGTTGGCAAAGTGGATAGGGAAACAGGCAAGTTTGTCAGATAGTCGCCGCTACGGGATACAATGCATCGGACAGGATCAGTAACATTTTCGAGGATTTCATTTGTTTGAAAATCAATGAACAGCAAATCGGCAACTGTTATTTTATAGGCCGACGATCCTTTATTGTTGGGCTTGTTTGCCGGGTGTTCCTGAAGGTCCGGTAATGGAATAAGTTCCACTTCGATGTTTGCTGCCCCTGAAAACCTCAGGATCCCGGGTATTTTTATCTTTTGGCTCCTGTTTATTGCAATGCCGGCGTTTAGCGATCCCTGATATTCAAAAGTGGGTTCAATATACAGTTTTGGTCCCGAAACAGGAGAAAGCATTATTCGCTCGACCCATCCTCCAACTGCATTGACTCCCCCAATATTTTCAACTTTCCAACTGACCGTAACAGAATCGCCAGGTGTTAAAACAACTTTTTCGGATTGGATATCCTTCACAAGTATATCGGGCAACGATTTTAATGCAACATGCGTAGCATTAACCGATTTAAGTAAATTGTTGTCTTCCGAAAGTTCATCGATTGTTCCATAGTTGTCTGTTTTCAGGAAGAAATAGTAATCCCCACTGTATTCAACAGGCAATGAAATAGTTACAGATTGGGTATAAGAACTGTCAGGATTCAACTGCTTTAGGTTTGAAGTTCGCGACAACAACAGGTCATCGTTGCTAAAAGTTGGGTCGTTCGAAACATAAATTGCATCTTCCCATTGTCCGCCAGCGGTGCTACCGATCCCTGTATTTTTAACAGTGAATTTCACAATAAAATTGCTTCCGGATTCAATAGTTGCAGGAACTTGAATTTCAAATGCCTTCAAATCAGGCAATTGCCTTGTTTTGAAAGTTTGTATGGAACTCTCAACCGACGAACAATCATTTACAGAACTTATTTTCCAATGGTACAATTGGCCGTACTTTAGCCCATAAACCCTGCAAGAGGTATTGTAAATGGTTGGATAATAAGGAGAAACAGGTTCAGGTTGACCATCTTCCCATAAAAATAATTTATAAAACGAAGTGTTCTGCGAAGGTTGCCAAAACATGTCAAAATCGGCGTTCAGGTTCTCCTTCCCATTTTCGGGCAATAATCCGGTTACCTTTTCGATAGGTTGACAAAAAGCATGAAGAATAAGCGGGTTGGCGAAATCGGGAACCTGATTTGGGATAAATTCTATTTTTTCGGTGATATCATAAATTTTATCCGAAAAAATGTCGAAGTATTTAAACCTGATCATGTCTCCGGAGGATTTATCATTGAATACCAGCAATTTATAAACGTTATTTCCAGTGGGTGGGAACAATACCGAAGCTGTTTGGGCTCCCCTGATCTCATCCTTGATATAGGCAATCAATGCCCCGCTCGGCAAATAGGTTTCACCAACTTTTACCCTGAAAACCATTTCGGTACTTTGTTCGAAACGACTGGCAAGATTACTGTTGCTCGGTATAGCCGGCAAGGTCAGCGTTGCGTTGACCGTAAAAGGCAAACTGATAAACAAGAAAAGAATTAACCAGCCGGGAATTTTCAACTTGTATTTATTGATGGATGACCTATTTTCCTTGAATTCATTTTCACTCATGGGAAAAAGGAGCAAACTATTTTTGATGAAAGATCGTTTCATAATTTCTTGAATTATTGTCATTTATGATTCAATTTGATCAGTTTCCTGATTAAAGTGCCATTTGAGGTTTCAACCTTTACACTATAGACTCCCGGATAAAGGTTCATCACATTTAATTGGACATAGTTTCCTGAAAGGCCAGTTAACATTCTGATACAATTACCTGATATTCCGAATAGTACGACAGAATTAAGGGTATAGGCCGATTTAATATGCAGATAATCGGTGACAGGATTTGGGAAAACCGATACCAATCCGGTTAATTTATTCTCTTCTATACCTGACTGAATGTCGGTCAAATGGAGAGGAAAAGGATTCCTTGACTGTCCGATGATATCGTTCGGTTTGAAACTGATCTCTTCCGACAGGTTTTTTTCGAGGTTGTTATCCAATGATTTTAAACTGAAACTCAGTTTTTCATTCGTTGAATTTGAGAAAACCGTCAAAATAAAAACATATTGGTTCAGATCCGGAACAAAGCAAGCTTCAGCTACGCCCATAGGTATTGCCTGGGAATAGGCAATCAACAAATCGCCATGTCTGATGATATTTTCTCCAAATTCGTTTCGGACCTCACTGATCAGATTGGCCGAATTTTCGAATAATGAAGGACTAATCTTGTATTTATCAAACAATTCGTCCCTTGTGAAAACATTTTGTTGGATTGATTTTAGCCGTGCTCCTGTGGCTTTGTATTTTATATTGCCATTTGAAGCTGTTTTCATCATGTAGCCAGTTAAGACTTTTAATGAATCGAGGTCCCCTAACCAACCGGTTCCAGGGTAATAAATGGATGAGGCATCCTTTCCTTTGAGAAGGATTTCCCCGGTAGGAAGTGTCGATTCGTCAAATGCCCCACCAATGGCGGCGTTTCCTTTCAACAGGTATCCGATCCTATTCCAGCCTATTGAGACGGGAATGGAAACCAATGTTGGGTTGATCTCTTTTCCTGTTAGACTAAACACCTCTGAAGTCGATTTTTTGAACATCATCGATTCAAATTGCGGAAGAGTGATCAAATCTCCGAACCATCCAGAAGTCGTGTAGTAAACCGCCGATGTTGTTGCCGACTTGAGATAGTCAAGATTGGCCAAACTAAGGCCTCCCAATACGGCTCCAATTTTAAAATCGGAAGGGGTGGCGCTTAGAGAAATCCAGTTCCAACCAGCCGAAAGGGTTCTTTTCAATGTTACAGCTGGTATATAAACGCTTACAGTATAAGTTCTTGAAGTTGTTCCATCTTCGGCGGTAACAGTGTAGGAGACGGGTGAAGTAAAATTCTTCGTTGATCCGCTTGCCGGATTTATGGAAGCTTTTGGGGAGACCAGAAAATTGGGTGCCAAAGCTCTGATATCGCATCCGTAAGGCACATATAGGAAAATTTGACGCGATACCTGGTCAATTTTTGTAGAATCTGCACCCGTAAGTTCAGCCTTCAGGATTTGATTTTCAGCACTTAGGATATTGAGATTCTTTACATTGATGAATACTTTGTCAGTATCTGAATTTAAACGGCCATCATTGACAACCAATGAAAAAACCAGTACCGAATCGCGATGGACCATCGGTGCGGTGAAGGTCGGTTTGTTGATGATCGTAGAGGATAGGGTTACAATGGAAGGTGATATCCATTTGTAAGTAATTGGTTCATTGTCTGGATCAGAGGATAACGAGCCATCAAGCTGGACGAGTGTCCCTTCATTGACAGTTTGATCGCCTCCGGCAAAAGCAACAGGTTTTTTGTTGACTTGCAGCACCTTGATTTGGACCGTATCTGCAAGGGAAATCAATACCCCATCCGATACTTCGAGTTTAAACCTGTAAAATTTGTCTGAAGTTACCTGTGGCGCAATAAAGGAGGGTGCTGAACCATATGGGTCAAAAAGTATAATCCCCTCCAACGAGGTCCATTTGAAGGATATAACATCCATATCGGGATCTGAAGATAAACTTCCATCGAGCGAAACCGAAGCACCTTCGATATAGCTTTTGTCGGGTCCTGCATTGGCTACCGGACGGTTATTTAAATTGAGGACAGTAACCATAACCTTTGAAGAGTCGGAATCTGAGGTTCCGTCATTTACAACAAGGGTAAAGGTCAGCACACTATTGGTTTTTACATTTGGAGCAGTAAAAGTTGATTTTTTTAAAGTATTGTCAATCAATTGGATACCAACAGGAGATTTCCACTTGAAAGTTATGGGGTCGCCATCCTCATCATATGATTCAGATCCATCAAGTGTTGCTGTTTCACCTTCATAAACAGAGAAGTTCTGTCCTGCTTTGGCCACCGGACGATAGCTTAATTGTTCGGTACGGATGATTTGCCCACTTGTAAGCGTTGAAAAAAGTGAGGATTCATTGCCAGTCATAGTGGCGAGGGCAATGTTTGCCTTCTGGCCTATTGACAAAGTATTTTTTAGCTT
Source organism: uncultured Bacteroidia bacterium (assembly GCA_903927965.1). Taxonomy (GTDB): domain Bacteria; phylum Bacteroidota; class Bacteroidia; order Bacteroidales; family Prolixibacteraceae; genus JAAFHB01. The sequence continues at coordinate 13,653 of CAIYPA010000087.1, forward strand.
GAACCTTAAATAGCAAACGATACCCGATTTGATCCCACTGCCGGATGCACCAACAATATGGACCACATTCCCATTTTTGGCATAATCTGTCATCATTCCCGAATCGACGGTTTCGAGGCCAATAAATTCGAGTTCGTTTTCATCAAACGAAATGGTCCCGTCAAAATCGTACAGTTTTTTGCCTTCTGGCAATTGGGAGGTGGAGAAGGGGACACGGACTACCCGATCAAGTACACCATCTGTGTTTTCAATCCTGAACGCATTGTCATAGATCAAAAAATCACCGCTTGTTTTGGTCGCCCCATGTGAATCGATTGCTGTCACTTTGAGCCTACCTCCAGATAGGCCTTTCAGGTTGCCTAAATCATCAATTGAACCAAGTGAAGTATTTGACAATTTATAGGTTAGGGGAGGAGTCCCACCCGTTACGGTCAGCTTTTGTGTCTCTCCCCACATCATCGTCCCACTATTGGGCGAAATGTCCAATTCAGGAAGATAGTATATTTCAGCGCAATCAACAGTTCTAAAAGCACTTAGGTTCTCATTAAACAACATGTTCTGTAAATAGAAAGAGTGGTAGCCACTGTTGATGGCTTTAAATTTCAGGTAACATAGTATCCCGCTACCCGTTATCCCGTTTGGTGCGGCAAACGAAACCTTCATCAGGTCGGTTGCGGCATTGTTCTGAATACTTATCTCGTAATCGGCAGATTTTGCGCTTTGTTTGATTCCCTCGACATTTCCGTTATAGACGAGCTCGAAATAGCCAGAGTAGATTTTCGTTCCGGGGGCAATTTCGATCCTGATGGGCAAATAGAACTCTTCCTTTGGCCACGCCGTTACGCGGACAGGGCTCAGCCTGACGGCCCTTACGTCAATATTTCCTGAAATATACGATTTGTACCCATTTTTATCGGTTACATAAACTTTGGTGATTCCGGGTCCTTTCCCTTTTACCATGGTTTGGTTGCTGATCACTGCAACTTCCTTATCTACAGTCGAATAGGTATAGGGATCTGTTCCACCATTTACGTACATCTGAACTTCTTCCCCGACAAATAATTGAAAATCATCAGGATAGATATCGGGATAAGAGATGTATTCTGCCTGGATGCCGCCACTTGTAATTGCAATTAACGGTGTACCTTCATTTAGGGAACTTTCTCCCAGTAGGTTGTCGATTGTTGTATTACCTCCGCGCAAAGCCTTAAATTTAAGGTAGAACATGTTCCCGTTTCCCTGAAGTGCGGAAGATCCTGCTCCTGCAATGAGAATCCTTCCCCTTGTCTTGTTGCCAAACGCGGGCATTCCCCAATTTTTCAAGACACTTCCAACCGAATCGATGTTGAGAAATTCAAGGTAGTCGGCATTGTACGACAACCCGAAACGGAAAGCATAAACACCCTTTCCTGTCAGGAGCGAGTCTGCCTTAACAGCAATGACGAAGGTGTTTTGTTCTGTTACCGTTGCCCCTTCAATGGTGAACCCTATGGTTGACTGTGCCTTTAATGTACTGGATAAGAGCACAGCAAAGTAAATCAACCATAAGCCGGCAACTGTTATTATTTTGATAAACCTGTTCATCTGCATAAATTTGATTTTAGTTGATGATCTAAAATGAAAGTAGTTCGGGTTTAGGGCACTGCATATTAAGTGAGTACCCTAGACCACCGCATACTTACTTTATCAGAAGTTTCTTTGAACAGACAAAGTCCCCGGCTTTGAAATTTAAGATATAAACACCCGGTTTTAAACGACCGGTTTCGGAATTCAACAAGTCTATTTCTTGCTTTCCGGAACCCATGTTGGCGATGGTTCTTGTGCAGATTACACGTCCAAGGGCATCGACCAGCCTGATGTTAAGGTTTTGATTGGCCTCCAACAATTTGATCTGAATGTGAAAACCGCTCTGATCCCTATAGACGATCGGCTGGTTCGCATTCAACTGAACATTGGATACGGCAGAAATCACACTGTTTGTGATGATCGCACTCCGGTTGTTGACGATTAAAGGATTGTCATTGCCTGTTGCCGAGGTAAGGTTGAATTGCGATTCTTTGATATTTGAATCAACAAACTCGAATTTTAACACCAAAGTATCATTGTTCAACCCAAGGTCGTAAGCCGAAGCCATCGAAATCAACAACTCACTCTTGTTCAGGTTGTTCCCTGTTTCTATCGCAATGCTTGATGGGAACTTCCCTTTTGTGACACCCAGGAACCTGATATGGTTTTGGTTCATCGAATATTTCATGTCCAATGCCTTGATCCCTTTGGAGGTTGTAAGTGCCAACGGAATTTCAAATGTTTTTTTGACCGGTTCGTTGATCAAATCGGGATAGGCAATTGAAGCACAATCACCGATTGCCCCTGATTTTTTGCCATCTGGATCAAACCTGCTGATCAATCCAACACTATATTGTAAGATCAACGATGCATCGTAGGAAGAAATGACCCCATTGCCGCTTACATCCGCAACGCCCTGTTGTTTAGCGGATAAAACGATGTTCATCACTGTATGCTGCAGGACCAGGGAAGCGTCATAGGGTTTTACCTCGCCGTTCATGCTCACATCCCCCAGGATTGGTTTTGCCAATTGTTGTGCAAATGGGGTGAAAATTACATAGTCAGAAACCCTTTCGCCCAATCCTCCCGGGTTCGATGCGTGCCTTGGTCCGGTATTGCTGTTCCACCAACAGTCAGTGGCTGTAACCGTATTTGTGGCGGTCATATTCCATATTCCATATCCGTAATTGCGATCTGTTCCTACAAAATCACAATTGATTATTTTGGGCAATGATGTGTTACGGGAAATAATTCCATAATAATTGTTTTCGAATAGGCAGTTTTTGAATTCTGGTGATGCATTATCTAAACTGATAGATCCATACCTATATGGGTCATATCCGGGATTGCTTGGATCATAATAGTAATCTGATGCGTTTTTTATAATACAGTTTTCTAGCAAGCAATTTTCGTCGATCGATTCATTGAAAAACCGGATACCATGCCAGTAATTAGAAGTAGGAAGATTGGAGTCCCCGTCATTATAGGTATCCCCGCCATAGAAATCATCACGGTCGGAAGTAAAAACAATCGTACTGTCCTGTGTGCCTCCCCCTTTTGCCATTAATCCGTTTTGAATGTTCAGGTAACCATCCTTTCCAAACTTACAGACCAATCCAGGACTAAGTATAAGTTTTGCCCCGGTACCAACCGTATAATTTTGAAACACATAAGGGATATTTGTAAACCCTGCAAAATTCCGTTTGATGAGGGTTACATCCTGTGTCAATGTTTCGTCTGTCACTCTGATGGCCCTGCCGGTTGTTCCAGAAATGGTGTTACCGGTTGTCTCAGCCGGATAGGTTACGAGCGATGTGGTAAAGGGGAATGCTATGTTGTTGAACGTATTCCCATTGATCAAAGGTTTGCTTGAACCAGCCAGCGAAATCCCCGAAAAGGGAAAGTTCTGGAATGTCGTATTCAATATCCTGGGCGAAGCATTGGTTAAGTTAATCGGAATTCCCGGCGAATATCTGAATATGGCATGGTCGATCGTGCTTAGATCATTCGATTCGTCGTAGAAATTGAAATAGGCACCCCCATTTGATGGAGCTGTGTTGCCATTTTGCTGCAGGTCTTTGGGATTGCCATATAAGTCATCTTCACCAGTAGTGAATACAACTGGCTTTTGTGAAGTGCCTTGTATATCTATTTTCCCTTTAATATTCCACACCCCAGCTCCTTTGAAGGTTAATCCTGCCGGGATTGTTAACTGATCGGTTACCGTCATTGTTTCCTGCATAATGTAGGTAATGGTATCGTAACCGGCAAAACTCCTGATGGGCACAGTCCCCTTGACCTCCTGTCCCCGAAGCTCCAACCCAATCAGTGGGGTGTTGGCTATTTTGATTCCCGAAAAGGTTGGATTGGAAAACATATCCATATAAACAGGGGCTTTGCCAAGATTATACAATTGACTATTGTTTATTTCAGGATTAGCATTACCATATATAGCCAAGGCATAATTAAAACAAAAATTAAATTTTACAGAGTCAATTGTTACTCGACAATCAGCTATTCGTATAGAGCCCTTGTTTGAATACCAATAATTATTATGTCCGCAATAACGAATTTCGCAGTTTTTCAGGATATTTTCAGTATCGCTTGCTGTTCCATTGTATTCAATCCCTCCCCAATCCGCACTTCCAGGAACGGATGCAGTTCCATTGTTATTGGTGTCACCTGCAACAGAATCATCATTTATTGATGTAAATATTATTTTTTGGTCTGCCTTTCCGATAGCCTTTAAGGCTCCGTTTATAATTAAAGTTCTAGGATAATAATCATAACTAATGTTTCGCACTTGATCTCAGGTTTTAACAGTCAATCGATTGAAAAAATTGTCTAATTTTAAGATACAGATTATCAAGGCTATATGTTTTCCATTTTTATTTATGCCGCTTCGTCTATCTCTGAGAAATTTAA
>CAIYPA010000088.1 GCA_903927965.1 uncultured Bacteroidia bacterium
GTCGCCAATGTTCGATTCATAACCCTCTGATGTGGCAATGATAAAGTCGTGGGCATTGGCCACCTTCGCCGCAGTCTCGACCTGCTCCAGTGTGGCATTCTCAACCCCAAAAGAGATATTGTTGAAAAAAGTGTCATTGAAAAGGATCGGGTCCTGATTGACATTTCCCATCAAACCACGCAGGTCGGCAATCTTGTAATCGCGGATGTCAATCCCGTCAACAAAAATCTGCCCTTCGCTGACATCGTAAAACCTCGGCAGCAAATCGACAAAAGTGGACTTTCCCGAACCCGATTGTCCCACAAGGGCAATGGTTTTTCCAATCGGAATGGTCAGGTTTACCTTTCTGAGCACATCATCTTCCTGATAACGAAAGGTCACCTCTCTGTATTCTATCTCTTTTAAAAATCGTTTTACAGGAATCGGGTCCACCTTATCTTTGATATTGTTCTCAGCCATCATCACCATATCGATCCGTTCCATCGAAGCCAACCCTTTCTGGATCGCATAGAAAGCTGTGGTAAACGATTTAGCTGGATTGATGATACTGTAAAAGAACACAAGATAGGTGATGAACTCAGCAGGAGCCAGAGTACTGTGATTGCTCAAAACCAACCTGCCGCCATACCATAAAACGATCACGATCACGGCTGTTCCAAGGAATTCGCTCATCGGATGTGCCAGATACCTGCGCCACATCAAGCTGTTCATAATGTGGTAATATTCGGAGTTTTGCTTCGTGAAATGCACTTTTACCTTTTTTTCAGCATTGAAAGCTTTGATGATCCTGAGTCCTGAAAGCGACTCCTCGATGGTCGAGAGAAGCTCCCCCATCTTGTTCTGACCCCGCATGGATGGCTTTTTCAGGCTCTTACCCACTTTACCGATCAGGTAACCTACAACAGGCAACAAAAGAAAAACAAACAAGGTAAGCTCCCACGACATATAGATCATTACACCCAGATAGATGATGATCAGCAATGGTTCTTTAAGGAGCATTTCGAGCGAACTCATAATGGAGTTGTCGATTTCCTGTACATCGTTGGTCATACGGGCAATGATATCCCCTTTGCGTTCCTCAGAAAAGAATCCAATCGGCAGTTCAAGAATTTTGTTGTAAATCTGGTTTCGGATATCCAGTACGACACCGTTCCGTAAGGGAACAAGGGCATACAACGCAAGGTAGGTGAACAAAACTTTCAAAAATACCATGATCATAAGGAAAATCCCAATATAGACCAAAGCCTTTTCACTACCAAACTTTTGTATGATTTCACTAAGTTGGTACATGATATTGCTTGTGAGACTATCAATTGTCATGGACCATTCGGCAGGTTTTGCAACTATCTTATGGGCACTGAACAAAACCTCAAGGACCGGCTTCAATGCGGCAAACTGAAAGGCCCCAAAAATTGCCCCTAAAAGGTTGAATCCAAAAGCTGCGACTACCAAGCCTTTGTAAGGACGGATAAACCGTTTTAATAGAAGGTAGAGACCTTTCATTTCATATAATTAAATAGACACCCCGGTATAATTGTGTGGGGTAATCCGTTTTAGTTCATTTTTAATTTCCTCATTGACTGATAGTTTATCAATGAATTCATGGATTAATTCACGGTCGATTTTCCTGTTTACACGGGTCAGCTCTTTTAAAGCCTCGAACGGATTTGGATAGGCTTCGCGGCGAAGAATGGTTTGTATTGCCTCTGCCACAACAGCCCAATTGTCCTCCAGGTCACGTTCAATGACTTCTGTATTCAAAAGCAACTTATCAAGCCCTTTCAATGTCGATTTGATTGCCAGGATTGTATGGGCAATCGGTACGCCAATGTTGCGCAATACAGTCGAATCGGTGAGGTCGCGTTGCAGACGCGAAATTGGGAGCTTTGCAGACAGGTGCTCGAATATGGCATTGGCTATCCCAAGGTTCCCTTCCGAATTTTCAAAATCGATCGGGTTCACTTTGTGGGGCATTGCCGATGAACCAACCTCGCCCTTTTTTATTTGCTGCTTGAAATAGCTCATGGAGATATAAGTCCAGAAATCCCTATCGAAATCGATCAGTATCGTATTGATCCGCTTCATGTTATCGAAGATCGCCCCATAATTGTCATAATGGGCAATCTGGGTTGTTGCCTGTGAACGCTCCAATTGGAGGGCATCACGCACAAAATTATTCGCAAAGTTCACCCAATTGATTGAAGGATAGGCAACATGATGCGCGTTGAAATTCCCGGTCGCACCGCCAAACTTGGCATTGCACGGGATCCCTTTCAACAACTCGACCTGCACATTGATCCTTTCAATAAATACTTTGATCTCTTTCCCCAAACGGGTTGGGGAAGCAGGCTGGCCGTGAGTTTTTGCAAGCATCGATACATCTTCCCATGCAAAAGCCATGGCTTCCAATTTTGCGAGTAAATCGTCGATTAAAGGATGATAGACATTTTGCATTGCATCGCGCAGGGAGCATGGGACAGCCGTATTGTTGATGTCCTGAGAGGTCAATCCGAAATGGATAAATTCCTTGAATTTTTCCAGCCCCAAAATGTCGAACTGATCTTTGATGAAATATTCGACCGCTTTAACATCGTGGTTGGTCACTTTTTCGATCTCTTTGATTTGCTGTGCATCGCTTAGGTCGAACGATTCATAGATGCTCCGAAGGGCCAGTTTCAGTTCAGGGTTGAAATCCTTCAGCTGTTCAAGAGGTATTTCTGTCAATGCTATAAAGTACTCTATTTCAACATATACCCGATATTTGATCAGCGCAAATTCCGAAAAATACTCTGCAAGTTCCACAATTTTGTCGCGGTATCTTCCGTCAATGGGGGAAATGGCTGTCAGTAATTTTAATTCCATCGTTTTTAACTTTTTCTTTTCTTCGCAAAGGTAGTAAAATCTGTTAAAACTGATTGTTGGCTGTGACCTTTGAAATGTCATGCTGATTATCTGAAAACTTTGCTATGTTTGCTTTTGTTAAATTTGATTATGGGAAAAATAAGAATTTCTGCTGTTTCGTACCTCAATACGAAACCTTTTGTATATGGGTTGCAACACTCGGATCTGATCGAAAAGGTTGATCTTTCGTTGGATATACCCTCACTCTGTGCATTTAAGCTTTCAAATGACTTGGCTGATATTGGGTTGGTTCCGGTTGCCGCTATTGCTGATGTACCAGGGGCACACATCATCTCCGACTATTGCATTGCTTCTTCCGGGGCTGTCAGGACAGTGATCCTTGTAAGCAATGTGCCGTTAAAAGAGATAACCAATATCATTTTGGATGACCAATCAAGGACTTCTGTTCAATTGGTTAAAGTATTGGCGAAACATTTCTGGAAGATTGCCCCTGTCTGGGAAAACGGTAAAACCGGGTTTGCCGAACAGGAACTTGATCCTACTACCGCTGCCGTTGTAATTGGTGACAAGGCATTTGCAGCTTCTGCCAGATATAAATATTGTTACGACATGGGCGAGGCATGGAAAACCTTTACCGGGTTTGATTTTGTTTTTGCCTGTTGGATAGCCAACAAACCTTTGCCCATTGAGTTTGTATCAGAATTTAACCAGGCCATGGAAATGGGTGTGTTACAAATCCAGCAAGTAATCGATGAATATGAAAAGGTCTATCCGGACTATCGGATCAACGAATATTTCCACGAAAACCTCGGTTTGGTATTCGATGAACCGAAACGCAAAGGGCTTGAATTGTTCCTAAACCTCATCAAATCCTTGTAATTAGCTGACATCTAAATATTTCCATCTTATTTCAACTTTATTTCAATTTTATTTCAACTTTATTTCAACTTACACATCCAATTATTTAAATAAATGAATATAAAATATGGATAAGTTAGTTATTTGGAAATTAAAATCCTATATTTGATATTTAATGAAAGTTGAAATATTAAGTAATGATGACCGCCCCAACAATAATTACCATGCTCACATCCATCATCGTTGATGATGAACTTTTTGGCAGGGAGAACCTCAGGATTGTCATCGAAAACTATTGTCCTGAAATTGAAGTGCTTGGGTGTGCTGATTCTGTTGTCTCAGCCAGGGAACTTGTAAATATCCAGCATCCGGATGTCGTTTTTCTTGACATCAACATGCCGGTACTTGATGGGTTTGATTTTCTCGATGGTTTTGAAGACCGGAATTTTCTTGTCGTATTCGTAAGTGCCCACGAAGAGTTTGGGATCAGGGCTGTGAAAGCAGGAGCTGCTGACTATCTTCTTAAACCTTTAAATATCAAGGAACTAAAACAAACTGTCAAAAACCTTTTGACTTTAAAAAACAAACATACAAAAATCGAACCTTTTCACGAGTCAGACAAGATTGCAGTTCCATCGTCCCATGGTTTTGATTTAATTGCAATTGATGATCTGATTCGTCTGGAAGCCGATGGATGTTATACAACTATTATTGTAACAGACGGTAAGAACAAAACTGTTTCACGGACGTTGAAGGAATATGAAGATACATTGCCTAAAGGCTGCTTCTTTAGGGCACATAAATCGCACCTGATCAATTTGAAGTATGTTAAAGATTATTCAAGTTTCGGCGGCTATTCTATTACGATGTCCGATGGCAGTAAGGTTGAACTGTCGCGCCGTAAAGCACCTGATTTTATTCTAAAGATAAAGGCAATGTTAAAAACAACCTGAACATGCTTAACAGGAAAATTCTTTTGGCTTTAATCTCTTTTCTTTCATTTGTCAGGGTTAATTCACAGACACCTTCCTTTTATCATTACACTGCAACTGACGGGTTGGCTTCTTCGACTGTTTATGATCTTATCCAGGATAAAAACGGATTGGTGTGGTTTGCCACATCTAACGGATTGAGCAATTTCGATGGCATTCACTTCTCGACATTCAGGACCAAAGATGGGCTTAATTCCAATTCTGTCATCTCGATGGTTGAAGGGAGATATGGTGAAATCTATATTGGGAATTATGAAAAAGGGATCAATGTTTTAAGAAATGGGCACGTTGAAAACTACTGCAAAAAGATAAAAGGGAAAAATTTCGCCACATCCTACATGCTTCTTGACACATTGGCACAGGGAGACCAAAAATTATATGCTTATCGTTCGTGGGGAAGTATCAATGTATTCCATGAAAAAATTGGCGATAGCAGATCAGACTATACTTTTTCCATAAACAAGCACATCATCAAACTAGAACAGCTAAAAGATGGACGTATAATCTCCTTAACTACAAAAGGACTAGACGAATTTATTGGCGATTCGCTTAGATCGTTAAATATCAATGGATTACCTGAATCACCAATTTATTGTCTATCACAAGGAAAAGAAGGTGATTTTTACCTTGGTACAAGGGGAATGATCTACCAGATAAACAAAAATAGTGTTGTCCAACGAATTAAGATAAACCTGAATGGAAATAATGATGTAGTTTCAATCCTGACAGACAGGAATGGCAATATCTGGTTTTCGGTCATGAACCGGGGTTTCTATTTAATCCAAAAAGGTTCAGATAACTACATTGACATTGGGAGTAAAATGAACCTTCAGAATACCCTTGTCAACAATTTTCTTGAAGACAATGAAGGAAATATCTGGGTAAGTACCTTTGGTAAAGGGGTTTATTGCCTCAACAATCTTTACCTGAAAAACTTCAACGAGAACGATGGGTTGAGCAACAACAATATCTATTCAATGGAAAAGGTAAGCTCCGGCAAGTTAATCATCGGGACTTTTAACGGGATTAATATTTTCGAAAACGGGAAATTTTATCCTTTAAAGAGAAATTCTGGAAAAACCTTAACCGAAAATATAAACCATATCTCGAATTTTAATGACGAAATATATGTTTGTGGTGCTTTTGGCGGAAGCGAAATAATCAATTTAGCTTATCAAGGGATCAATTTTCATTTATTGGTTTATTCGGCATTCTGCAAAACGACATGGGGGGATTACCTTTTTGGCCAATGGGACAATTCGATATCTATTCACAGCAATATTAAGTTCATTAACAGTGAATTATCCAAAAAATACATTTTTGGGGACCGTACAAATGTTAACCGCATCAATTCTATTTTTGAGGATGCACAAAAGAATGTCTGGATTGGAACCGGTCTTGGTTTGTGCAAACTTTCGCCCTACACTGGAAAAACCGGATTGAAAGAATGGAATAAGCGATTGTTCCCTTCCGATCCTGTACTTAACTCCAAAATCACAGCGATCTACGAAGATACTAAAGGCACTGTTTGGTTTGCTTCGGAGAGGGGTATTGGGGTTTATGACCCTAAGAATGACTCCGTCAAAACTTTTACTGCTCTAAAAGGATTTGATTTTTCCTCCTCTACTTCAATTGCTTCAGATAACAAAATGAGGATATGGGTGGGAAACATGAAAGGCTTATATCTGATTAATAATGAAGATGTTAAATTTCTAAATACACAAACCGGCCTTCCATCCGATGAGGTATTTTCGCTTTGTTACGACAATAAAAATGACCAGCTGTACATTGGCACAAGTAATGGCCTCTCGGTATTAAATGTGAAGCTTTTCGACAGTTACCCAAACCCTCCACCAAACGTCAAAATAACTAAGGTTGCGGTAGGTGATTCTGTTTTTATTGATCCTAACAATTTAATATTTAAACCGGACCAAAACCATATCACCATTGGATTCAAAGCTTTAAGTTATTCCTCTCCCGGTTCTGTCAAGTATAAATATGTATTGAATCGGGATTCATCTGAAACTGACCAGGATTTCCTTGATTTTAGGTCACTTGACCATGGGAAATATAAGTTGACTATTGTTGCAAAATGTCAGAACAGTGTCTGGGGAAAACCTTGCAGTATCGAATTTGAAATTAAACCCCGATATTATGAGACCCTTTTGTTCAAGTTTGGAATGGTCCTCTTTATCGTTCTAATATCCATCACATTTATATCGTGGAGATGGAAACTGCAAAATAATAAAAACAGGCATGACCTGGAATTGTCTGAAAGGATCAATGAATTGAAACACCAGGCACTTTCCGCAATGATGAACCCCCATTTTATTTTTAATGCGCTCAACTCTGTCCAATACCTTATCAATTCCAAACGGAACGAAGAGGCAAATGATTATGTTTCAATGATGGCCAGATTGATCAGGAAAAACCTCGACACAGCTGGAAATGGGTTTATCCCGATCTCGGAAGAAATTGCCCGCCTTAGGTTATATCTTGATCTTGAAAAACTCAGGTTTCAGGAAAGTTTTACCTATGAAGTTGTTACAGGAGACAGTGTAGATCCCGGATCGGTTCAGATCCCGAACATGATCATTCAACCATTTGTTGAAAATACCCTTTGGCACGGAATTATAAATAGTGGAAATGCAGGAAAGGTCACCATTTCCTTTTTATTTGAAGAAGTAAATATTGATTCAGTCATATCCAAATCATTGATTATTAAAATCTCAGATAATGGAATAGGAATCAATGAGGCACGGAAGCATAAATCAGAAGACCATATTTCAAAAGGGATACAGATTATTGAAGAGCGTCTCAGGTTGTTGAGCACAAAAATGGACCTCCCAAAACCGATCATGCTCGAAGACCTCAGCAACAGGAACAATAACTCACACGGAACAGAAGTGATAATTTCATTGCCGCCACAGCTTTATAAAATAAGCGGCTAGTAACTGGCGGCTTGCAACTAGCTGGCCTCCGATAAGTAACTTGCAACCAAACCTGAAATACCGTTAAATTGATTTTTACTACCGTTCGTTTGCCGATACCCACCGTTAACTGATTTGCTATTGTGGATCGGGGCAATCTGATGTAGGTTTAAACAAAAGTTTAATCCTCTAAGATGAATATTGTTAAAAAGCTGGTGGATTTATTTACTAAAAAGCAAGTTCGGCCTGCTCCTCTTATCATTATCAAAAAAGACAAAGCAGAAGGCAACGTAATGGAATACAAATCCATTGACGATGCAATAGCCGATCTGGAAAAAGATCCCAATGTATCTTCCGCAAAAATTGAAAATCTAAAATCATCACTGAAGCAATTGAAGAACAAAACTTCAATCAAGATCAGAAATGGGGATATTTTACTTTAAATACCTGATTATCTGAATTAACAATATGCGATATAAACGACTGTATGAATATATAATGATTGAACTCAACATTAATAAATAACAAAAAAGTAATGAAAAAAGCACTATTTCTTTTATTGGTTACATTAATTACCAATTGCTCATTTGCCTGTGATTGTGGAACCTGGGGCAAGTTGTTGGTACGCATACCAGCCGGATCAACCAGGTACGATTGTGGCAGCAAGATTGAATGGCCATGTAATCAGCCATTTTCCTTTACAAGCACCTACCAATGTACGCCAGCCAATGAGGCTTGTCAGGCAAAGAGTTCCTGGGACGTTAAAAATGAAGCCGGTGTAGTAATCAAATCCGGTATTGGGACCAATAGCCTTAACGATGGTTTCAACCTCCCGGCAAGTGGAAAATACATTCTTACCTTGCATGCCAGTTGCAATGGAATTATATGCAAGCCCTGTATTTATACCATAGTTGCCAATTGTCCCACTGTCTGTAACTGCGGAAACTGGGGTCAGCTTTTAGTTCAAGTTCCTGCTGGTTCAGCCAGATATGATTGCTTCAGTCAAATTAACTGGAAAGCGAATCAACCGCTTTCATTTACTAGTACTTACCAGTGTAGTCCAAACAACGCAGGGTGTCAGGCAAAAACAACCTGGGAAGTGAAGTCTGCCACTGGTACAGTAATTAAGTCAGGAACCGGTACTAATAACCTCAGCGATGGTTTCAATCTCCCATCAAATGGCATTTTTTCACTTACCTTAAACGCAAGTTGTAACGGAATTGCCTGCAAACCATGTGTTTATAAAATAGTAATTCAGTGATCTTTACGCTGTATTCAAATACTCAAAACAATAGAACAGAACTATAATCAGGATTAGGAATAGAGAAATAATCAATTGATCTGCCAATATTTCAGATTGAAAATGCCAGATGTTTTTAATTACATAAATGAAACAATAATCATGAAAAAAACAATCTTATTATTTTTATTATTGATTGCTATTCAGGGGTTTACACAAAATTATCCGATTACCGGCATTAATATTACACTGCCAGCCAGCCCGGATGCCAATACAGCCAACTGGGGAACAGGCACCTCCATGCTTACGATTACTGCTTCAACAAAAGCAGAGAATGGAAGGGTTGCGCCAAATGTCATCGAAAGTAAAATACTGGTAATCATTAAGAAAGGCGGCTCTAAAGTGTGTGGCGATTTCAATAGTAACACTGCACCTGCTGCAGGATTCAATACTTTGACAAAAGTGTGGAGTGGTGCCAATGCCGCTTCTTTATTGGGAAAAGGTTGTGTCCTGGCCCCGGGTGATTATGAGCTTTGTGTGCAGTTTTTTGGATATGCGCTAGCTAAAAATGGCGCGGTAAGTGATGAGCAATGTAAACCTTTTACAATCAGGGGAAATGATCAACAAGCCTATCAACCGCCTCAAGCTATTGTACCGGCAGATGGAACTTCATTGACAGAAGCGGATATCAAAAAGCCCATCACTTTCAGGTGGACACCTGTGATACCCAGACCGCAGTATCCTGTCACTTATCACTTATCGGTATGGCAATTGATGCAGGGACAAACCGGAGTTCAAGCCATGAAGTCAAATTCGCCAATCATTGAAAAGGATGTTGACAATCTGACGCAGGTGGTTGTAACTGATTTAATATCAGTCTCTTGTAAAGCACCTTATCTGTGCAGTTTTATCTGGAATGTTCAGGCAATCAATAAAGAACGTAAAGGAGTTGGCACCAACGATGGGAAAAGCGGGTCAAATCAATTTAAACTCTTGTCTTCGGATGTTAATATCACTAATTTTCAGATTGCATGTGTTTCTTATGGCGTATATAGCTATACACTTAAAGCAGAAAATCCCGGCAACGGGCAATTCTTTACAAATTCTATCGCTTTTAACAGTTCGGGCGGATCTATTACTTTACCTACATTTAGTCCGGTTGTACCCGGCACGACCATCAGCAATGGAAGTCCTGTATCCTTTACAGGGACTTTTCATTACAATGGGACTTATCCGGCGGCGATTTATTCAAAAATCAGTGGTTATCAGGTAGGAAATACTAACCTTACCAGTACTGACACAGATCAGGATACGTTACAGGCCTGTTTGTGTAAAGATTGTGACAAGGCCATATTCAATTTTACGGCTACCTCCATCACGCCAAGCAGTGGCAACAACAGTAGGTTCAACCTGGCAGGGAATATCAATGTGACCGGTTTGCCTTCTGTTTACGGGATAGAGCTTCAGATTCAATCGTATGATTATACTCCGAATCCAGTAGCCTGTTCAAATGGTGTCATGAATATTGAAAACTCAGGTATGTTTTTAATTCCTGGAACGACCATCAATAGTAGTTCATTAATTCAGATTTTTAACGAAACCATATCCGGTAGCCCATCCACCAACAACAACGCCAGCAAGGATATCAAATATACCAGTGCCACCCCTCTTGGTGGAAGTATTCCTGTTAATCTGTTGATTGGATTGCCTGGACCAATTTCGGCGTTAGGATCTGATTGCTGCAAAATAAAGTACAATGTTTGCATCAGTGTAAAAGTTTACTACGACAGAAGTTCTTGTAAATCATGTCTATTTACAAAATGCTTTCAATTTTCCAACCAATAAACAGTAAGGATATGAAATCTATTATAACTCAATTCAGGTTTTCATTTTTAACCTTGATCGCCTTTTTCTCTTTCCTGAATGTACAAGGCCAAACCATTGTTTCAAGTGATGTATGCAACAGTTTTGGCCAACCCTCAGAGGTTAGTTTGAAAAACAGTTCCGGCGCCCCATTATTAGGCGAAAAAACCGGACTCGATTTTAACCTCCTCGTTGATGTTCCAGGTGGAATTTGTCAGGGTGGTCATTTTAACATTACCGTCACCACATCGGCCAACCTTCAATTAGGAACCCAGGATCCTAACTATCCTTTTATTGCAGGAAGTACGCCAAATCAATACGTTAACGGAGGATTGATCACATCCAACAGCGGACAGGGGATCAATATTCCATTCCGGTTTTTACCGGGAGTTACCTGTAACGACGAACTGGGCACATTCGATATTACGACAACCTTAACCTGTACAGATGGTTCGGTTAAAACCTGTACTTTTAAGCAATTGTCATTAAAAGCCATTGCACAAAATTACTGGAAGGTAGAAAAGACCCATGTTTTTGGCAATTTATCAGGTGGTGGAATATATTGGGACGTGATTATCAGCAGTACAAATCCAAATCCAGGCATTGGCGATTTAAATATTTACAGTGGTTCAATTCAGGATGTAGTCTCCAGCGATGCGATTGTTTCAGTGGCCGGTGGAAGCATGTCCGGACTTACAGGATTGAATACCCCTACTGCCTCATGGTTTACGGGAACGATATTAAGTACCACATCTATAGTCATTTATCATGTTCAGACTTATAGTTGTAAACCTACAGGAACGGTGGTAAAGAATTGTGTGAATTATGATTTTTGTCTCGGGAAAGAGATTAAGATGCATCCTTATGATCCATTGGAGAAAAAATTTCCCGGTGGTCCCGTAGGCCCCATCCAAAAACTTTGCTGTGAGAGAAAAACAGGTCAGGCCTGTGCTTCTGTAACATTAACAGGTACAGCAACCAATAGCGCAAATTTCGGAAAATCTTTAACTTATGGTACTAACCTGAACTATGCCCAGGGATGTGAGGGTGAATACCAGATCAATGTCTCAAATAATGGAAATATCCCATTGAACAATCTGATCATCACCGATAATTTCCCTGCCGGGATCAACGTCTCTCAAATCAGCGTATCTGCCTATAACACGACAATGGGTTATGATGTTCCTACCGGAACCCCTTCATCACCGTACACTACTTCAGGCACCAATTATTCACAGTCATGGAGTTCGGGTTATCCGACTAATTTTAAACTGACGACCAATTCAGGGGTACTTCTTGGCGGTTCTATAACTATCCTAATCAAGTTTACAATTACGGCCCCTGCAGGTACAGTCATTTCAAATTGTGCAGATTTAAATTTTCAGGGAACTTACAATGGATGGAGCAACTGGTGCAATATTACCCTGCCACCGATAGGAAGTGGAACTGCTTCACACAGTTGTATTCCGTTCACCGTTCAGCAGCCCAAAGCAATTCCAGGTATCCGTAAATGCATCACCAATGGTTTGGGATCCTTTAGTGTCGGGGATGTTATCCCTTTTCGGATCGTTGTTTCAAATCACGGGGCGGCAAATTTTTCAGGCAACCTTTCCGACTTTTTGGGCGCTCCAACCCTTCAGAATCTGGAACTGGTTTCCGGATCGGTTACCTATTCTTATGGATTGGCTTCATTCAGTCCCTATACGACCACACCAGGTTGCATTTCCAATTTTTCTAATGTTTCCTCAACCCCGCCTTCATGGGTATCGGTAACGCAACAGATCGCACAAGACTTAAAATGGACTATCAATAATATGCCCGGCGATTGCCATTTGGAAACTGCGTCTTACCTTATCATTGAGTTTAATGCCAAAGTAAAATCACAATCATTTGGTAATTATTGCAATACGGCAACGCTCGTCAATACCGCAACCTCTGCTTCCATCTCTTCCGATGCTTGTTACAATATCAGAAGAAGCGCCATCATTACAACTACCAAGCAGGAGAGTACTACCATGGTGGAACCGGGTCAGTCGTTTAGTTATACAATTGTAGTTAAAAATGAAGGAAGTGTAGCTTTGAAAGATATCACTGTTGAAGATGCCTTGCCGGATTGTGTCACTTATGTAAGCCGAAGTGCCAATAAACTGGATGTCAGCGGGAATTCAACTGTTGCCAGCGTAACTCCTGCCGGAGCGCCTCCATATACTTTCCCGGGATTGATTCTTCAACCAGGTGAGAGTGTAGTGGTGACCATCAACGTAATCCGCAAATCGAATGATCAGGGTGCTGAATGTTGCAATCCGATGGCAGTAGGAAGGGGCGTCTCAAACGATGCAGTACTGACGCATGTTTGCTGTCAGGCTCCAATGGTTTGTGTAAAAAGCGGTCTTTGTTGTGACATTAAAGATTTGGAGGTTCAATTTAATACAACCATTATCAACGGAGGTATTGTTCCGGCATTCTTTATTACATCAGGTCCTTTGCCGGTTCAGGAAATTGATATCACTTTAATGGATTATCATGCTGAATACAGCAATCCATTATGCCAGCCAACAAATATGGGAAACCTCACAGGGCATATCCAACCTTTTGTAGGGAGTGACAATAACAACAACTATTGGGATTTCAATTCATTACCGGGCACAGGAACTCCGTATTTAACCCTTCAGACTGTAATAAACCCTGTAAACAGCGCATTGACCTGGACCGGTACTAACCCAATTGATTTGACAGGTTCATCCTGGGCAACATTTGCAAACGGGTTAATCGCCTTAAACTTTATTGCCCCTGATATCCTAAACCTTGACTGTTGCGCCGGCCGGGTCTATTATTGTTTCAAAGTCAGGATCAAAGACGTTGACTGCAATGTTTGTGAAAAGATCGTATGCGGGTCATCAGAAATTCCAAAGAAAAGACAAGCCAGATGGAACAATGAAAAAGCTAAGGATCAGCAACAGATTCAATCACTGAAAGTTATCCCTGCAACAAAAGCCAATGGCAGTGGATTACCTGAACTTTTCAGGATCAAGAATCAAATCAAAAAATAGAAATGAACAATCTTATAAAAATTGCCTTCCTACTTGTCTTTTTATCAGCTTTCCAGACCAATGCACAGGAAAAGAAGAAATTCTTCTCTTTGAGCGGCGATATGGGAGTCTGGTACGAAGGTTATGGGCTCGATAAAACACCCGGGTCACCTTCTCCCGATTTTTATAAGGCAAGACGGCCATGGAACCTGTTCAGATATACCTTTAATCCGATCTTCACGATTGGTAAATGGGAAATTCCGTTCAATTTCAATTTCAGTCCTGGCTTGAATAATTTCACATTGCCAACTGGATTAAAACAAAACTTCTGGCAGTTCCTGACCAATCCGGTCAATAGTTTCGGACTTCGGCCTAAGATCGGCAGTTCAGAGTTTTTGTTGGGAACACAATATCTGAAATACAGCGATTTGAGTACAGGAGACCTCGGCGTATTTGGATATGGCATTAACTTATCTCCAGGGAAGTTCAGGATCAAATTGTTCAATGGAGTATCTCAAAGCCCTGTTGAATATATGGCCCCTTCTATCCAGGTACCTAACGGAGTGACCGGTGCCTATCAGCGCAACCAATGGATGGCACAATTGGGACTTGAAAATGACGGGAAGTACTTCGCCGGATTCAACTTTATAAAATCGGTTGACAAAATCGGTTCTGTATCAGCACCCCCTTTATTTCCGATAGCCCCGCAGGAGAATATGGTGGTCAGCTTCTTAGCAAATGCTACTTCCGCAAAAGGGTGGAAGTATCATATAGAGCTTGGTCAGAGCTTTTTTACAAGGGATTTGAATACACCTTTTTCCATTTCACCGGTTGAAGATTTCAGGCCATTTCTCAATTCTCACCTCTCAACAGGTAAAGATAACGCAGTAATGTTGGGGGTCACCAAAAAGGGGAGCGACTGGGAGATTGGAACAAAATTCAATTACTTCGGTGCAGGGTATTATACGGCAGGTTTTCAGTTTATGAACAACGACAGGATGGAATATCTGCTGAATACACGCTTCAATGCATGGAAAAAGAAAGTGAACGTAGTTGCCAGTATCGGCGAACGATTTGGCAATCTGAGCCGTACAGCAGGCCCGGATCGGACTAAGCAGTTGATTGCCAATGTAAATGTATTTACTCAGTTTAACGATCATTTCAGCCTGAATTCAAGCTTTAACAATTTTGGATTTAACAGTCCGGGAATTTCCGGATACAAAAGCGTTAGCAATGAGCTTAGTATAAATCCGGTCTATACCTGGAACACAACTTCGATGGCAAACATGCTGAGTGGCACATATACCTGGAGCAAATACGATGAAACGATCCTGAATGTGACTACCAATAACAATACCCATACGGCTTTGTTGCTTTACGTCCCTACTTTTTTCAACAGTAAACTCAGTCCCGATTTTAGCATCATGTATTTCAAAAATTCGGCGCCGCTTATTAATGTGTCTTTATTTACGGCTACAGCAGGGTTGGGATGGAAAGTGAGCAAAAAGTTTAAAACTAAAGGACAGTTACAATATACCCTAAGTTCGATGGCTCCATTTACTGCCAATAAAAACCTGCTTGTCACGAGCGGTTTTGACTGGGATATCCTGAAAAAACTGACCTGGCAGTTAACAGGTACGGCAAATGTTTATCATTTCGGGTCTGAATTGCCCGGAGGTTCTTTAATGCCACCTTATTCCGGCATTCCGGCATATTTGGAGAGTACTTTGAGAACCGGTTTACAATACAAGTTTTAGAAAGAATAAAGTCAAGTTCAATGAAAAAATACACCTATACATTATTGCTCGGATTACTGCTGTCTGGACAGTTTTCTCAGGCTCAGATTACACTGAACCTTGCCCTAAACAGCAGGCCGCAGCCCTATCTGGCCGATTGGGTCTATCCCATTAACGGACAAATGATTATCACCTATATAGGCGGGACAATCAGTATTGATCCCAATGTAAAAATAAAGACCACCTTGCTGGACCAAAGCGGCGGGATCATTGGCGTATCCAATTTAAATGCAGCCCGTGTTTACAATTTGAAGGCTGGGGTCAATCAGTTTACAATGGCAGATGCTCTCCAACTTCAGAATTTGTCTTTATCAGGAAATTTGCAAAACCTCCTTCAAAGGACAGGCCGTTTGCCAGCCGGACAATATCAACTCTCGGTGGAAGTGGTCAATACCGCCGGCGATATTGTCAGGACAAAGCAAAGCAAACCATTTTATGTCGTTTCGTATCAGCTACCGGTTTTAATGCAACCTGCAAACGGAGCTTCGCTGGATGCCCATATTGCACAAAATGTGATTACTTTCAGGTGGACAAGTCTTGTACCAACTACGCCGGAACAAACATTTTACCGCATTCAGGTATTTGAAATCCTTCCAGGCCAGACTCCCATGCAGGCATTTCGTGGTAACCGTCCCTTACTGGATGAACCGGTTGGAAGGGGCATGACACAATACATCTGGCATCCAAACCTGCCTATGCAGGACTCAACAGCCAATAATCAGTTTATCTGGACCATACAGACACTGGATGCCAAAGGGCTACCAGTCCCTTCTGCGGATATGACCACACAGGGGAGAAGCGAACCTGCCATCTTTGGCATTTTGCACAAGTCGATTTCAGAAGATCACAACATCAATAAGGATGATCTAATAAAGCATTGAATATGAAACATTTAAAATATACGATTATTTTATGCTTTCTCTTTCTGCAATTAGCGGCTCAAGACAATGCAGAGATAAAAAAGTCAACCCTGGTATTTCATACTTTTTACAACGATTTCAAAACGGCCCAATTGATAAGGACGAGCTCATTGAAGAACGTATGGGACAACCATCTTTGGAGCAAATTTGGTGAAATGCAGATGGGTTTTGGTCTCAATTACCTGAAAGGGATGACCCAAAAATTGGATTTTGTTGCCACCATTGACGGAAGCTCGACCGATTACCTTTTTAAAGACGGGTCAACCAACGGTAGCAGTGCCTTTTTGCTGGATGTCAATACGGCTTTGAACCTGAAGTTACTTTCAGATAAACACATCGTAACTCCTTATATTTCATTGGGTGCCGGATATTCTTTATACAAAGGCAAATCAGGGTTTTATCTTCCGATTGGAGTTGGATTGCAATTTAATTTGTTCAAAGAAGCTTTTGTCTTTGCCAATGGACAATATAGAACTGCCTTAAGTTCACAGGTAAACAACCATTTTCAATACACTATCGGGGTCGGAGCAAGTCTGGCTAAAAAAAAGAAAGTTGCCAAAGTGGCTGAAGCAATTGTAATACCAGAACCGGTAATAAAAGAACTGGTTGTAGTAATACCAGCCAGTAATATCTTAATATCCGTAAAAGACGAAGAAACCGGTCAACCACTTCCATTGGTGGATGTGATACTGAACGGACCCGACAACAAAAGGTTGACAGCAGTTACAGATGCGGAAGGAAAGGTCATTTTCTCAAAGATGGAGCCTGCCGATTATTCAATCACCGGATTGTTGAACCATATCAGTACCACAGCGAAAAATATCGCAAAAGGCGATTTTGTAGCGAATGGTGAACAGATCTATATCTCACTGACTCACAACGATCCCCGGTTCACCTTTGCAGGTATAGTGATCAACAAGACCAAAAACATACCGGAGGGTGGGGCTGAAATTCAGATTAACAATGTTACTATCCAGAGTCAGTCAATCGAACAAAGCGATCCTGCAGATGGTCGTTTTAAGGTTCAGTTGGCTGCTGAAAGTGAGTTTACGGTAGTTGGTAAGAAGGCAGGTTACATCTCAAACATTGAAAAAGTCAGTACCCAAGGGTTAAACAGAAGCACAACCTTGTATGTGAAGCTGGAACTTGGAATTGAAGAGGCGAAAGTTGGCCAGAGCATTGTATTGAAAGATATTAATTTTGAATTAGGAAAGTCAACATTGAACGCTGCTGTTTCGCCAGATCTCGACAGGTTGGTCCAATTTCTAAAAGATTTTCCTGAAGCAAGACTTGAAATCCAAGGACATACCGATAATATTGGAAGTCCAGAGTCGAACATCAAACTCAGCAATGCACGTGCCAATAGTGTGGTCTATTACCTGGCAAAACATGGGATTGACATCAGAAAGCTGTCTGCCAAAGGTTATGGCGCTTCAGTTCCTATTTTTGACAATGCAACTCCAGAAGGGAGGGCGAAAAACAGAAGGGTCGTGATGAAGGTGGTGCAGTAAGGCTGGAGGCTGGCGACTGGCGGCTGGAAACTGGCGGCTGGAAACTGGCAGCTGGCAATTGGCGACTGGCGGCTGGAAACTGGCGGCTGGAAACTGGCGGCTGGCAACTGGCGGCTGGCAACTGGCGGCTGGCGATTGGTAACTGGCAACTGGCGGCTGGAAACTGGCGGCCGGAACTGATGAGTGTCCAGAAAACAACACTCTTTAGGTCTTCAGGTTAATACGATATAAATAAGGTAAATAAGGTTGGGTTATCTCCGAGACATGTGGCTATTAAGGTTAAAAAAATGGGGAAAATAAGGTTTTATATGCTTAAATATCTTATTCCCGATTGATAGTGATAGTCTCACTCGAAGTGAGGCTATCACTTGTTATTGCTGTCAAACCTGATTTTACATTTTTTTAAACCTATATAGCCACCGTTTGAACCTCAACTTAAAACTTTAATTGCAAGAAAAATCCATAACACAATTGGTTCTATAGACCTTATGGGGCGCAATGCCAACACCGACCATTTTTTGAACGGATTTTAAAATATTGGTCCGGTGCCCCAAGGAAGAGACATTGTTATCGATCAGCAACTGACAAACGATATTGATTGCCGAAGCCATGCCGTAAGAACAGTTTTCGGACCAACACCGAATATTGGGGTTAAACCGTTGGATACGTTTGTCGCAACTGGTCCCATCGGAAGAGACATGACCGGTCGTTCCCATCTTGCCCATATCCTGTGCATGAAAAGTTGCAGATAAATTTAGGTTTTTGAAAGGTTCGAGCAAACCAAACGCTTTGACCTTTTTCAGATCGGCCTTGAGGGAAAGCAAGTATTTGTTGTTGGGCAATATTTTATCGCCAAAGGTGCTGTTGTAATATTCTATAAATTCAGGGATATACGATTGGTAGAACCTTTCTCCATCCATACGGGCCAGGTTTATGTACTGGACCACTTTTTTCTCTTCTTCACTCATATACGAAACCGAACCCGCGGTATTGGCAGCACCCATCTCGGCAGGGGTGAATTGTACCTGGCCTCGCATAACAGAAGAAAAGCCAATAAAAAGTAAAAGGGTCAAAAATGAGATTCGTTTCATTTGATTCTAGTATTGAAGATTTTACAAATTTAAAGAAATACTTCAGGTATATGATTGTTGGGAAAGATAAAAAACAAGCGGTGCATGGCCAGAAACTGCCACACACCGCTTTCCAAATACTAATCAAAACTATTTACTAATCAACCACAAAACTTTCGAATTAATGAAATGCAAGACCCAAGGTAGAAACCCCTGTTGAGAGGTCAAGGAACAAACCAACCTTATGACTAAGGTGGTATTCCGCACCAATATGCAAATCAAGGAATAAAGGATCGACCGTATGATAATTACTATCGCGGGTGTAACCATTGTCCCATCTTGAATTAACAACTGAAAATCCTAACGAACCTGCAATGTAAAAATCCCAGTCGGAACTGGCACCCAAAGCCTCATCAAAATAATATGTTCCCTTAACACCCAATGGGATAACCGTTTCGCGGTAATAATTCTCATGATAGGAATAAAATGTTGCAAAAGGTGCTAAAGTGAAATTATTGGCCACACCAAATTCGTAGTTGAGGCCGAAAACAGGCAAAGAATGGCCAACATAACCATAATATCCCGAATATCCTCCAATGCCAAGGCCCAGATTTAAGGTATGCCCATACCCTTTGGAATAATCGGCATGTTGCTGTGCCGAAATATTGTTCCCAAATATAAAAAGGCAAATGAGAACTGATAGAAATTTTATTTTCATAATATTGAATATTAAATCATTATAACCTTGAATTTTGAAATTATGTGATTATTTCTTTTTCTCTTTTTCATTGCTTTTGCTACGAACGGCCTTTACGCTTCTACTATTCCCACGTTTGTCGTAATTGCGGTCATCGTTTGCCTTGTTGTTGATGACCCTGTCAGTTCGGCCCCTGTTGACCTGGTTGCTTTCGCGATATTTCGGACCGGAATAGTTTCCCCTTCCCGGACGTTCCCCGATCGTTCTTTGCTGCTCCCGGTGGAACCCTTTGGAATAGAGCCGTCTATGCTCAGAAAATTGTGTGTAAGGTGTATTGCCACGATAATCCCTCATGACAACTTTGTATCCATTGTAAAGGTCATAGTTCCTGTAGCGGCTGGGAAGATAACTTCTGCGGATCCATCTGCTGCCTTCAAAGTAGATGAACATGGAAGACTCGACATCGTAATAGGCCTGCACATCTGGCAGATAATAATAACGTACATCCGAGTATCCTTCTGGGCCCCAAGCTGGTGGGGTACCAATATTAATGTGAACCGATATTTGTGCCTGGGTTGTGCCAGCAAGGAGCAAGAACATTCCCAATACAACGATTTTTAATGCTTTCATTTTATAGAGATTATCTGATTAGTTACTGTACAGTAATTTATAAAGTTCCTTCATGTCGGGTGACAAGATTACCTCTGTCCTGCGGTTTCCACCACGCCCTTCAGCAGTTTCGTTCGTTTTTACAGGATGGAACTGACCCCTACCAGATGCCGTGATCCGCTCAGGATCAAAACCATATTCGTTCGTTAAGATACGTACGATTGAGTTGGCCCTGGCTGTACTGAGGTTCCAGTTGTCCTGAAATTGTTTTGTTTTTATAGGGACATTGTCGGTATGACCTTCTATCATTACCATAATATCGGAAGTTCCATCAATGACTTTAGCAAGGGACTTAAGGGCTTCTTTCCCTTTAGGGTCAACGACATCACTACCAGATTTGAACAGCAATTTTTCTTCCATCGAGACATAGACCATCCCATCCTTGAAGTAAACTGAGAGTTCATCGGTTTTGTAATTCATCAACGCATCGGCGATCGTATTTTTCAATTTGGCCATGACGTTCCGTTGTGATTGGATCATGTCCTGAAAGTTCTTTAACCGTTTGGCCTGATCGGCGATCGTCATTTTCGATTCATTTGAAAGTACCTTCAGGTCATTAAGAACCGCTGCATTATCACTCAATAAGGAGGTTTTTTGGGTGTTCAGGTTGGCCACCTTCGCATCACAATCGTTTAATTTATTAAGTATAGTGGCGTTTTCGTTTTGCAATTGTGAAACAGTCGCTTCCGAAGCCTTGAATTTTTTACTCGAAACACATGAAGTAAAAGTCAAACCCATAATTAACAGAAGGAATGCAAAAAATTGAAAAGCAATTTTCATTTTGCTGATTTTTAAGTGAATAATAATCCGACAAAGTTGAGTCGATTCAAATTGGGAAGTGTTACACAACTATTTGTTTAACTTACATGATTCACACATTTCTATTGGAAGATAACAATGGAGGGTTTGCCAATTTCAAAATCTGCCAACCCGAAATCGCTGGTCTTGTATGAGTTAGTCTTGAATATATTTTGTCCGACACCTGGAATGACTGGATAGAAAGCAATTGAAACCTGAAAAGTATTCAGCACAAGGTTCTCATTTTTGATCAGGAAACCAATTCCAATTTGCGAATACAATTTACTGTTTTTAAAGCGATTCTGTGGATCGCCCAATAATCCCATTGACCAGGTAAAAAAAGGGCCAAACCGGAACCCGATAAAATTCCATGGGGCATAAGCTTGTGTTTGTAAGGTGAGCATTGCACGGCTGGTCCCTGATGATCCTTTACTGTTAAACCCATCAATGCCAAAACCCTGATTGAGCGTTAAACTATCGTATTCAAAACGGTTAATTCCAAGGGTAAGCTGAGGTTTGACAAATTGCCTGAATTTCCATTTCCCGATCTCCTTCAAACCTGTAAAATAGTTGGCACTTAATGAAAGTACACCTTGTTCAGATTTTGAATTCCCGAGGAAAGTTCCATAATCGCAATCATATCCGAAATATCCCCATGAGTAATAATTCCCGAAGGAGATCCTTGCCCCTACATAATGTCGAACTTCGTTGTTTCTTTCCTGGATTCCCATCGTAATGCTAAAAACCTTGCCTATCGGGACATCTTCAACCACACCATATTTAAAAATATACCTATCCTGAACATACTGTCGGGTCGAAAGCCCGAAACTTAAAAGGTATAGATTTTCATTGGCAAACATATGCTGTGTATCAATTAGTTCTGTGGGCTTTTCAAGATACCTGATCCGTAAAAACCTGACAGAAGAAATTAGGTTAGTAGTCCTGTCATATTCAGAATTACCTTTAAATATGTGGATTGCATGACCAGCCCAATAATCCTGTGCATTCAGTTTAAAACGCTGCGGTACAAACAGCAAGTTGGGAATCCGAATTGAATCCTGGCGGAACTGTTGGGAAAGGCTGATGCCAGCCGCCCACTTTGCAAAAGGTGAAAAGAAAGGCCTGTCAATGATCAAACTACGGTTGTAATTTTCACTTCCCAGAATATTGTAATGTAAGGTAGTGCCAATAAATGTGTTGCGGAAGTTTGGGATAGAATAGTTTGTGACATACGAGTTGGTCCGTTTATCAGAATTCCACTCATAGAAATTTTGAAATTCATGGCCTAATCCCAGGAAGTTTTTATCTGTCAGATTGACCCCAAACCCTGAGGTTGAGGCTGAACCGCCGGGGATGATGCTCCAGATATCCAAAGCACGGATAGCAATATCGACCGAGTCGGAATTTATTGAGGTGGGGGAAACATAAAACGAAACATCCCGGATATAAGGCCGGCTGCGTACCAACCTTTCGGATTCTTTTACAATCAATGAATCGAACAATTGATTCTGTCTGAATAACAATAAGTTACGAATAGTGATATTCAATGTTTTAACATGAAGCGAATTCCCTGTTTTCGACAGTAAATTTTGGGATGGAACGATAGTGTCGCCAATTGAGTAACCAAAAGGGTCTAGGGTTACGATGTTGATATGCCTGATGACTTTACCTTCAAAAACGCTGTAAGGTTTCCTGATCAATTTTTTGTAAACCTTTTTTTTACTGTTCTTTTTTATCGTTACCGCTTTTATTGGGTTAAAAATCAGGGTATAAATGAATTTTGTAAATTTGCTTCGTTTCGAATAGGTTGCAATATCGGCATAGATTTTGGTAGTGTCTTTGGGAACTATTTTTTGTTGGGCAAAAGCTGGATCATAACCAAAAAATATAATAAAAATAAGTAAACAACTTTTTATTGATTGCATGTACTAATTGTTTAAATTTCATATTTCCTGATTTCACAGACATCATTCTAATCTTGAACAGCTTTCTACTTCTTTTCATCGCTTGCTTTTTGTTCGGCAGCTTTTGCCTTCCGTTTAAAATATCCCCTGAACAGGAAGTTGTGCTTTGCGGCTTCCATATTTTCATCGAGTCCTTTGGAACTTCGTTTTAGGTTAACAATGGTCTGGTTTAAGTTTTGGGCAATTGTCGTATCCTGGATCAACCTGCCAAGGGTACCTTCCCCACCATTTATTTTCACCATGATCTCAGCAAGTTCCTGTGAAATGATCTCTACATTACCCGCCGTAACCTGCAAGCTTGCCATGATCTCATCTGTTTCGACTGGCTCTTTTGAGGTAAGTTGTTGACCTTCAGTAGCGATATTGGCTTCCGAACTACCTTGTGTAATGATCAGCAGTTTGTCACCTATGAGCCCTTCCGATCCAATCGCTGCCTCACTATCCGATTTAATAAACGGTTTTACCTCCTGCTTGATCAGCATATCGACCTTTACCGTCGAATCGTTGATGATGGATATGTTGTCAATTGTGCCGATGTTGATTCCTGAAAAACGGATGTTGTTTCCAACCTGAAGTCCACTGACATTGTAAAAATTGGATGTCAGTTTAAAAACGGGGTTGAACAGGTTCTTTTGTTTCCCGATGATAAAAATGGATATGACGAAAAGGGCCAATCCACCAACAACAAAAAGCCCAAGGCGTATTTTAAAGTTCTGACTATTATTGTCCATGATATTTGAGTTGGGGAATTTTAATATTTCCTTATCTATTGTTAATTGAAAAATGATTTGATCAATCCATCACTTGAATTTTCAAAATCATCCAATGATCCTTCAAGATAGCACTCGCCATCATAAAGCATGATCAAGCGGTTAGCAGTGGCCCTGGCACATTTGATATCGTGCGTGATGATAATGGAAGAAGTCTTGTATATGTTCTGTACTTCGTTGATTAGCGTGCTGATTTCATCAGAAGTAACAGGATCGAGGCCGGTCGTCGGTTCGTCGTACAACATAATTGCAGGATCCATGACTATGGTCCTGGCAAGGCTGATCCTTTTTCTCATCCCACCCGAAAGTTGGGAAGGCATCTTGTTCAAAGCATCAGCCAAACCTACATTTTCCAGTGTCACCAATATTTTATCGTCTATCTCCTTTTTTGTCATATTTTTCTTGATCCTTTTCAATGGGAATTCAAGGTTTTGCTTCACTGTCATTGAATCGTACAGCGCACCACTTTGAAAAAGAAACCCAATTTTCTTTCTCAACTCCCCTAACCCATTACGGTCAAGTTCGCTAACATCATCCCCATTTACCTTAATTACGCCACCATCAGATTCCAATAGTCTGACGATACATTTGATAAGGACAGACTTACCAGAACCCGATTTACCAAGTACAACCAGGTTTTCGCCATCGTAAAGGTTTAAAGACACACCTTTCAGGACAGGTTGATTCCCAAAGGATTTCCTGAGGTAGTTTATTTCAATAACAGGTTCATCCTTTTTGTGGTCTTTCATTCCAATATCCAGCTTTTCCATAATAAACATGTCCATTATTCAATTCATTGTATATTAAGTAAATAGCATATCCGTAATTTGAACAGCTATCATGTCTACAATCAAAACCAGGAGCGAAGCCAGTACGACAGCCGAATTTGCAGCAATGCCTACACTTTCAGTTCCACGTCCGGCATTGTATCCCTTGTAGCATCCAACCAATCCGATAACAGCGCCAAAAAAGAATGATTTTACAAATGCGGGAATGAAATCGATGAACCCTACATGGCCAAATGCTTGGGAAAAAAACAAGGTAAACGTTACCTCACCTTTGATATTTGCACCGACCCAACTTCCAATTATCCCAAGAGCATCGGCGTATAAAATCAAAAGCGGTATCATCAATATAGCAGCCCAAACCCTTGTAACAACCAAATATTTCATTGGGTTGGTGGAGGAAACCTCCATGGCATCGATTTGTTCGGTCACTTTCATTGAACCCAATTCTGCCCCCATACCGGAACCTATTTTGCCGGCACAGATCAAAGCTGTGATAACCGGCCCCATTTCACGTATGATCGAAATGGCCACCATGCCCGGAAGTTTGGATACTGCACCAAAATCAATAAGAACCGGACGCGATTGCAGTGTTAGTACCAATCCCATTATGGCTCCGGTAATGGTTATCAAAACCAATGTTTTTGATCCGATCTGGTAACACTGGCGGAAAAATTCCTTAAATTCAAAACCTCCCGAGAAGGTCTCCTTTATCATCCGTGTTGTAAAAATTAGGACATCTGCAAAGTCGGTCAAGAAATTACTGAACTCCGTTGTTTTCGCGATTGTTTTTTCGCTGATCCTGATTGTAAATTCTTTTGCCTTACCCAGATTGGGGATTAGTTTGATAACAGGTAATGTCCTTTTCATAACGGCCAATATATTTTAAAATCATCGTCCCTGACGTACCAGATGACGATGACTTTAAATGTTAAAGTGCTGCGATAATCTTATGGAGTTCTTCCTTCGTTTTTCCAAGTTTGATTTGAAGTTTTCCAAACATTTCTTCTTTTCTACCCTCTTCAAACATCAGGTCATTATCGGTCAAAATCGCAAACTTCTGTTTGAGCATTCCTTTCTGCTCGTTCCAGTTCCCTCTGACTTCAGTCGTATTCATGGTTTTAAATTATTATTGTGAATGCATTTTCACGATGTAAAGATGAGGTTGCGACTGTTTCTTTGTGTTATACAATTTCAAATAAGTGTTGCATGATTCACACATCAAAGAATATCTATAATAACCGTTCTGTTATAAAACCGTTCCTCCGGATATTTGTTTTCAAAATGTGCCGTGTTTAGGTCTTCGCCAAATCCATTTACTTCAAACTTAACATCATTCCTTCCAATTTTTGCCAGGCCATTCTCAAGAATGACCTTAACATCATTGGCACGGGCTTTAGATAATTTCATATTATTGACTTCGGTACCGATGATATCGGTGTAGCCATGCACAAGAACAGTTCCACCGGGAGGAATCTTGGGAATTATTGTTTCGGTGAGATACTTTGTGTAGATCGAAATTGATTTCGAGTCATTAAATTCAAATATTACACTGAACCTTGTCAATTCGATTTGTTTTTGTGGTAACAGGCGTTCCAGGTGAACGGGTGCCTCCTTTTTTATTACATTACCAAACTTTGTTTGTCCAACCATCCTGGCAGTGAAGTCTCCCTGAAACTTCAAACCTAATAGGCTAGTCACCGGGATACCCACCTGGTCATTCGTGTATGGCCCAAAACGTTGTGCTTCCCCTTTTTCATCTATGATTTCCAAAGACCAGGATGAAAAGGTGTTACTGGCCCCTTCAGCATTAAAATAAACATTGCTGTCAACTGGTATTTCCTGTTCATCATTGGTGGGCATTGGTTCCTGAATGGCTTCAGGGCCGCTCTGAAATTCTTTCAATATTGCAGGTGAGTTACTTTCTACCGACACCCTGCGGTCGCCCTCGCGCAACAGTGCGAGCTCAAGGATTCCACCTGGCTGCTCGGAAGGGATCTTGGGTTTATAGCGTCCTTCAAGGTTGATCCTATCCCCTCCAATACCAAATATATGCATCAAATATTTCCTGACGGAGGTTGCCATAGCCTTTCCGTCTTCGGGCCCTTTTTCTGACGATCCTACCAATGTAATGGTCGCATCCGGATTTTTTCCCATACGGTCGCCAAGTATGTTAATAATATTGTAATAGACTGTCATTTGTCGTTTTGAACGGCCTGACACTTCAATGGGCGAATACTCCTCCAATTGGTCTTCTTTAAAGCCTGTAACCTGATCGTCTGAAAGCAGAACATAGCGATTGATAATATCCGTTGAACCTAAATTGAAGAAAATATAGTTGCGAAGTGGAAAGGTTTCCCTTATTCTGATTTCTAGAGGCTTTATAACCGGAGCAATGACCGAAAACCTTACTACTGGTTTCAATATTTCAAACGAATAAATGTCATCGCCTCCGCTACCCCCTACTCTGTCGGAAGAAAGAAAACCTTTGCTTAATTCGTCATTGACAATTAATCCAAAGTCATCATACTTGGTATTCATAGGCAACCCGGCATTAAAAACCTGTCCTATTCCTGAATTGTTGACATGGCAACTATAGATGTCCAACCCTCCCAGGCCATAATGTCCGTTTGAAGCAAAAAAAAGGATTTCTTTGTTTTCCAGGAAGAACGGGAACATCTCATCACCTTCAGTATTGATTTTATTTCCAAGGTTTTCTGGTTTTAGCCATTTCCCGTTTCCATCTTTTGAGATTTTATAAATATCCGTTTTCCCATAACCGCCAGGCATATCGCTTGTAAAAAACATTCTATTTCCGTCGGATGACAAACATGGATGGCCAACCGAATATGCCTTATTATTATAGGCAAAAGATTCGGGTTCAGACCATTTCCCATCTTTATAACTGCTGAAATAAATCTGAAGTTCTACCACTTTATCCGGGTTCCTATTCTGATAATTATTTCGTGTGAAGGCCATATAGGTACCATCCTTACTAAAACTTGCAGGTCCATCATTCATATTGCCGTTCATTTCAATTTCAAAAATTTCAGGTTTTACTAATTGGTTTCCAACTACTTCACCATAAAACATATTCCAAAATGGCTTTTGTGTCCAGTTGTATTTTCTTGAGCTTAAACCGGGTGTTGGCCGTGTTGAAGCAAAAACGACTTTGTTTTTATAGTAGGAGGTGCCAAAATCGAGTGCGTCAGTATTGATATCCAAATGTTCTATCTTACATATTCCCGCATCGGTCATTAAATTGATCAGTTGATCCTTATTGGCAACATAATCCTTTGCACGTAGGTCACCTGGTTTTAGTCCGATAAATTTGTTCATCCATTTACCTGACTCGTCATCATTGCCATTGGATTTTAAAACCATAGCATAGTTATAATAATCCTCCGGCAAAATTCCATCAGATAAGTTGACTATATTGTTATAGACCTTCCCTGCTTCAATAGATTGACCTGTTTTGTGATAAGCTTCAGCCAACCCACGTTGCCCGTTTAAACTCAAATGTTTTGCATGTTTGTAGGCAACAATGGCTTTATCAAAGGAGTAACAAAACGAGAACTTGTCCCCTTTTTTTTCTTCGGACGAATTTACTTGTGCAATAACCTCAATTTCAGCCCCTATAATTAATAATATAAGGATAAATAAATTTTTCATTTTTTTTGTTTTTAGCGAAAAATTAGAAATTCCTTGGTGAATGTATTTGTTTCTTACTAAACAATACATCATATCGTAATACCAATTCGTGACTTCCTGAGTTGTAAGTTCCTGTCCTCACGCCAAAAGACCAGTCGTACGAATAACCCAGGTGAAGTTGTTCAGTGATATCAAAACCGACCAACCCTCCAAAAGCATCGCCAGAGCGGTACATCACACCAATAAGGAGCCGTTTCATAACTATA
This sequence comes from uncultured Bacteroidia bacterium, assembly GCA_903927965.1. GTDB lineage: Bacteria > Bacteroidota > Bacteroidia > Bacteroidales > Prolixibacteraceae > JAAFHB01. Next base: position 28,672 of record CAIYPA010000088.1, read on the forward strand.
AATGATGCTGTCAGATCGGCTTCAATTGGAACACCAGGGGTTATTTTAACCAGTGTTGTAGGTTTAAATGCAAACCTATCTGAAATATTGACCAGGGTCCCAGCTATGAAAAAAAAGTGCCTTTGTTCCTTTCCAATCAAGGCACTTCCGTCAACCAACCTGATGGTCGTATAGTAATTTTGCAACAATCCGGGGATCGAAATGCCTGCATAGAAGCGTTCCCTTGAATAGTAGGCACCAAAACCAAAGTTAGGGGTAATCTGATTGTTGATATTGTTTTGAAATGCAGGGTCATTTTGTTCGTCCAATAGAAGTGTATTTAGTGTCGCCTGAAAAATAGTTGCACCGGCACTTAATCCAAATGCCAATTTTGATCTTTCATTCAACTGCACTGTGTAGGAATAGTCCACAAAAAGAGACGTATTGTTGGTCGGTCCAATTTTATCGTTTGATACTGATAGCCCCAACCCAACATGTTCGTTTCTTAACGGGGTATGCATTGTAAAGGTCTCAGTATTTGCAGCGCCTTTAAATCCAATCCATTGCGAACGGTGTAGTGCTGTTAATGTCAATGCGTCCCTACTTCCGGCATAAGCCGGATTGACCATTAAAGTATTGTACATGTAATGGGTGTACATTGGGTCTTGCTGTCCATAGCTAGTCAGGCTGCCCAAAGTCAAAACCAGTGCAATGATTGTATTTTTTGATGTTTTCATCCTGTATCGTTTTCTATCACATAAATATTCCTCTACGGATATTACCTGTTGAGATAAATTGTCCCTTTGATCACTTTTGAGCCATCGCCCAAATCAAGCAGATAGAAGTAAGTACCAACAGGCAAATCACCTCCTCCAACTCTTATTCCAAATGTTGCTTTGCCGTGCCATGTGTTTTGATAAGAGTTTGCTTCAAAAACCTTATTTCCCCACCGATTATAAATTTCAAATTTATTGTGAGGATAATTCAAAATTCCACGGATCACAAAAAGATCATTGATACCGTCACCATTGGGTGAGAATCCTTCTGGAATGAAGAAATCAGTTGGAACTGTTGCAACAAATGAAACATTGTTGACCATATTCCGATCTTCTTCATTGCAGCTTATTGTGGACGTATTGTCATAGTTTCCTGATAGGTTCACAGTTGCTGTTATTGTGAGGTTAGCTGATGATCCGATTTTGAGGTTTCCAATGGTCCAGACACTATTTAAGAGATTATAGGAACCCATTGTTGATGTGGTTGATATATAGGCATATCCATCCTTCAATGGATTTGCGATTGAGACGCCTGTTGCATCATAAGGGCCATAATTGGTGGCTTTGACTGAAAATATGACTTTGTTCCCAACAATGGGGTGAGAATTATCCACTGAATTGACAACTCCCAAGTCAGTGTTTTGAGAGGGAGTGACAAATATTTTTCCCGATCTTAAAGGGCCAGGGCATCCACCTGCGGAAAGTTCCTGTACCTCCAAAAAAAATGTACCTGCGATATTCCAGCTAATGTCAATACCATTATTTGTAGAACCTTTCTGTTCAACCCCGTCGATAGCCCATATATAGGTTGAACCAGAAACCGGATTGGGACTGACATTGTAATGTTTTGTTGCCCCGATACTTACATTGTCGGGCATTGCGAGTTGGGCAGTTGCGACAAGGTTGCCGGTCAGCACAATGTACATCAGGAACACACATCTAAACCAGTTAATCATAACATACTGCATTTACAACCATTATAAATAATCAATTAGTCCCTTTTAATTCTTTCTGCCTGATGGGACCCTTTTCAAGCCCGATTGTACCATCGGTGTTTTCAATCATTTTATTTTTCTGAAATAAATACTGCCCCATACTGTCCCGCCACGTTGTGGTAGCGGGCAGTATTTTGGGCAGTAATATTCTGAACTGTTAAAGCGTATATGCTTTCAGTTTGTTATCCCGGCTAATTGTGCCAGATAGGAGATGTAGCCGGTAAAGGATTGACCGTTACATTGTAAAGCGTCGGACTGACAGCGGTACAACCCGAAACATTGGAGTAGTTTACAGACACTGATTTAGCTCCAACAGATGTCCAGGTAATTGTAACTGATGCATCCGATGATGTTCCACCTGCGGTAATCGTTCCACCTGATACAGACCAACCATAGTTTGTCATTCCAAGTTGAACGTTGTAAACATTGCCCGTTGAATTCAAGCAAGCTGCTGCATTCCCTGTAATGATTGGAACTGGAAGGTCATTGACCGTTACACCATAGACCGTAGGAATGGCTGCAGAACAACCTGACCCATTGGTATAGTTTACAGACACTGATTTGGCTCCTGCCGATGTCCATGTAATTGTTGCAGTTGCATCAGTTGATGTCCCGCCAGAAACGATTGTTCCTCCGTTTACGGACCATACATAATTTGTCATCCCTGCCTGAGTGGTATAGATATTACCCGTTATATTTAAGCAGGCAGCAGCATTTCCTGTGATGACTGGTACTGGAAGATCATTGACAGTTACAGGATATATTGTCGGACTGGCTGCAGTACAACTTAATCCGGCAGAATAATTTACAGATACTGATTTAGCTCCAGCGGATGTCCATGTTATGGTTGCTGTAGCATCTGTAGATGTTCCACCTGTTGTAATCGTACCACCGGTTACAGACCATATATAATTTGTCATACCTGATTGCGTAGTGTAAACATTGCCTGTTGAATTCAAGCATGCTGAAGTGTTTCCACTGATGGTTGGCAAAAGAAGGTCATTGACAGTTACATCATAAGCTGTAGGGCCGGCTGCAGTACAACCTGCGGCATTGGCATAGTTTACTGTAACTGATTTCGCACCCACCGATGTCCATGTAATTGTTGCTGTTGGATCAGTTATAGTCCCACCAGCAGTAATGGTACCTCCGGTTACTGTCCAGGCATAGTTTGTCATTCCTATCTGGGTTGAATAGATATTGCCAGTTGAATTCAAACATGCGGCAGTATTACCGGCAATTGATGGTGCAGGAAGGGCATCTACAGTAATATTCAGGATCCTGGGATCGCCACTACAACCAGTTGTACTAGTAAATGTTTCAACAACCGTTAATTGGTAATCGCCTGTTGACGTCCAGCTTACCTTAATCTTATCTGTTCCCTGTCCGGTCGTAATTATCCCTCCACCAGACAATACCCAGTTGTAAGTCGATCCTGCCGTATTGACCACCCAATAATCTTGCAAAGAATTTAAACACGCATGATCAGGGTCAGCAGATGATTGGGCCCAGGTTACTACTGTACTCAGTGCGAGCAACAGAGTAAAAGCCCATCGGAAAAATAAAAATTTCTTTTTCATAATCTTATTACTAAATTGTTATTACATTGTATAGTATGCTTTTATGCCTACTTTTTAAAATTTATAAATTTTTGTATTGTTCTATTTTTACTTCTTATTGTTGTTTAGAAATGATGGATCAGGGTAGTTGCCGGAAGTGGATTGACGGTCAGGAATGCAATATTTGATGTTGCAATGTGGCCACCGCTACAATTGGTAATAAAACACCGGTACTGATAGCTCCCTGAAGTTGTAAGTCCTGCCACGCTTAGGGTGGCCGTATTTACATTGGTGTAGGAAGCATTTGTTGGTGTATTATTTGCGACATTTTGCCATGTACCGGAATTATTCGATTGCCATTGATAAGTAAATGGGGCCGTACCTGAAGCAACTACAGTAAATGAACTATTTCCAATGACGTTGCACATATTGCCATCAACGGGTTGTGATCCAATTCCCACATCGGTACAGGGAACCTCAACGGTTACAGTTAAAGTAAATACCGGCCCAACACATGATCCGTAAGTAGGTGTCACGGAATAAATAGCACTGCCGGTTTCCGAAGGAATCGACAAAGTTCCGCTTATAAACAATTGTGGGCTTGTTTGCGCAACTCCCCCGGTCACATCTCCGGTATAAGTTGGAATTGTCCAACAATAGGTCGTACCTGCAGGAGCTCCCGCAGGTGTTATGGAGAATGATGCACCTGAGAATATAGATGTTGACTGGTTGGCAACAATTATTTCGGTAGGCTTTGGATTGATCGTACAACTTGTACGGGCTGAAACATATCCATCTGAATTTTTAGCTGTCACATGGTAGTTGCCTGAAGCCACATCGGTAAATAAGCCTGTTGTATTGGTGTAATTAAAGCCATCGATGCTAAAAGTCATGCCGGTACCAGTAGGGGTAAGAACAGTGATCGTTCCGGTAGGTACTGTGCAGGTTGGTTGAACTAATTCTAGTGAAGGTGAGGAAGGTGGAGTTCCTAACCGGACTGTATTGCTTGCAAGCGAAACAGCCCCGGCAATACTAAGGCCCCTGCCTGTCAGGGATGATGATCCATATAAGTTGATTGCCCCATTCACAACAACAGTTCCCACGAAAGACGAAAGAGAACCGGCTCCCAGACTGAAAGCCCCATTGACCTGCCAATAGACATTATTGGGAGAAGCCGAATTAATTAAAATAACGTTTGATCCTATAGTTGAACCTACCGATAAAGCACCATCTATCCGAATGATAAACATTGCATTTGGATCACCTTGTCCATCTAAAGTCAGGTCACCGTTTAGTGTTGCTGCGGCTCCCGATCCAGTATTCCAGACTCCCGGAACAAGGGTCTGTCCCCCCAACAAAACTGCGACAGAGGTACCGCCCTGGTTCAAATCTGTGAACAATAACCCAACATCTGTAGCCGCATTGTCCGCTACCATATCGCCCTTGTGATAGCTCGTTCCGGAAATTGTCCCTGGAGGAAACCCCGTAGGCAGATAAGAATTGCTACCTATATCGCCCACTACTGAAGACGCTCCGGTGTTGTCAAATGCTCCGACTTTGGTAAACAAGGCAAAACCGGAAGTCGCCCCCAGGTTCGGTGACACCTGTCCGAAATTTACATCTGGGAGAGATAACAGCGTAAATGATAGAAGGATAAACAGTAATTTATTTTTCATTCCGATTAAAATGTGAACAAATTGTCATGTTCTAAAGGTCATCCCATTCGTGAAGGAAAAAGTTACACAATCCAAGGAATAAGTTACATGATTCACACATAAAAAAGGCTGCCCGTATAATACCAGACAGCCTTTTTAAATGTGTGAATTTTCTTTTTAAAATTTACTTTGCAGGAATAATATCGATGATAACAGTACGGTTATAAAAACGTTCCTCCGGGTATTTATTTTCAAAAGGTGCAACGGTTTGGTCTTCGCCAAATCCACGTGCATCAAATTTAACGTCGGTCCTGCCAGCTTTTACCAGACCGTCCTCGAGAATCACCTTAACATCATTGGCACGGGCTATTGACAATTTCATATTAACATCTTCATTACCTATAATATCAGTATGACCATGGATAATGACTGTCGCACCTGTCGGGATTTTTGGAATGACAATATTCGTTAGGTATTCTTTATAAATGTCGATAGCCTTTGAGTTGTTGAATTCGTAAAGGATACTGAAACGCATCATTTCCTCATCTACTGGTGGGGTCCAAAGTACCATATGCGCAGTTGATTCCCTTTTGATCACCCTGCCACTTGGAACCTGACCGATCATTGCCAATTTGTAATCACCTTCGGAACGAGTACCAAGGATCACTTTCCCAGGAATACTGACAACATCCTGTGTATAAGGGCCGAATAACTGAATTGTGCCACTTTCATCCGTAATCTCAAGCGACCATGATGAGAAAGCGGAAGTTGCCCCGGTATTACTGATCGTAACATAACTATCAACCGGTGCTTCCTGAACCGTCGCAATTTCTACGGGCCGAAGTGGGGTATCAGGACCTGTTTGGAATTCCATTAACAATACCGGTGACTCGCTCCAGATTGAAACCCTGCGGTCACCTTCGCGAAGAAGGGTCAGCTCTTTTGTTCCCCCAGGTTGTTCAGATGGGATCCTTGGTTTGATCCGCCCCTCAGTGTTGATCCTTGAACCTTCAATGCCAAATACATCAACCAGGTAGGTTTTAACCGATCCTGCCATGGTAAGCCCCTCTTTTCTGCCTTGCATTGAAGCGCCTGTAAGCCTTACAGTTGTTTGAGGATTTTTCAGCATCCTGTCACCTAGAATATTTAGGACATTATAGTAAACAGCCAATTGTCTTTTTGAATGGCCTGTCAATTCTTTTGGTGTAAAAACCTCTAACCTGGATTCCTGGAATTCCGGTACCTGAACTTTTCTTAGCAATACATAACGATTTGAAATCTGGGTAGTTCCTAAATCAAAAAATACATAGTTGCGGATTGGGAATGTCTCCCTGACCCTGCGGTCAACCGGTATATTCTTGGGTGAATTCACAGAAAATGTTATTACTGGCTCTGCGACAATTGCTGAAGGGGTCAAAACCTCCA
>CAIYPA010000089.1 GCA_903927965.1 uncultured Bacteroidia bacterium
GTTCGAAATTAATTTTTATGCTTGTATAATAACCCGAAGGGTTTAAATCTGAATAACCCCCAGTGGAGCTTGCGGAACCAGCCCTTCGGCTTCGCTCAGGGACCGGACACTGAGCGAAGTCGAAGTGTCAGCCCTGATTAGGGTAGAATATTTTTAATTAGCTGAATACTATATGTTTATTCCAATTGTTTTAGCAAAAAGTAACATAATAGACATCTTCCCTTTTTCTGACAATCCCTTTTGAAACAAACCCATCCCAATTGTTGGTGATTTCGACCAGATCGAAGACTTTACAACTTATGGGCAATCCACCGAATACCAGGGTAAACTTTTTTGTTGAATTAGCTGGCAATAAATCCCAAACCGGATAAAAAGAGATATTGAAGGCAAACAACAGATCACTTTTGTAATCCGAAGCATGATCGATCAAATAAGTTGTTTTCCAGATACGAATCAGGGCATCTTCATTCCCAGGGGCATCAAACCTGCAATGGACAATGATTTGCTTTTCTTCCTCAACCTGATAATCGGTATCATAGACAGGATCTTCACTTTCTTTGCCTCTATGTTCTTTTACCGGGGCAGTCATAATAATGGAGAAATTGGATGATGCGCAATTTACAAATATTTCGCTTTCGGTAAAAATTTGCAAAACTCCAGTAAATGCTTATTCTGTTTAACCTCTACGAGGTAAACTGGTTATGGGGTACTATATTTCTACAATAGTTAATCTCCTACGGAGAATTCCGCGTAGCGAAAATACAGCTACCTGTAATTTATGGGTTTCAGTGGCGGCTCAATCGATGATCACATGATAGATGTCTTCCTTGTTCCTGGCTATTCCTTCAATATCCAGTATCCCATATCCAGATTCAACTTCAATCAGATCAAATTCTTGGCAACCCTGTGGCAATCCCCCAAATATCAATGTGAATTTCCAGGATGAATAACCAGGTGGTATATAAGTCCAATCAGGCTTAAGGGCAATATTATAGGCAAACAGTAGGTTACTTTTATATCCGGTGATCGGATCCATCAAATAGATTGGCGGACAAAATCGAATCCTACTGCCGTGAGCGTCTCTTAGATCATTGGTAAAATGAATGATGATTTGTCTTTCTTCGTCCATATCAAGATCTGACTCATCAATTGATGCTTCATTTTGTAAGTCATCAGGCTTTTGGTTCTCGTCAGTCATTGGTTAAATACTTTTAGTTATTTGATATACTCTCCGAATCGGGACTCAATACCTGTAAATTCTTCTTCACAACCGATGGCGAAGTATTTGCATAACAGTAAACGCACAAATGGTTGCAGGTATTGTACGAACCAATATCCTTGCTGATCATACAACCACAGGCTTTGCGCTGCCCTTTGTCCTTTAGGTTTGGTTTCTTTTCCTGAACATCTTCACCAAACAGAAGCTGCACCTTAGGTTTTACGCCAAGCAATTCCATTAAAGAACGGTCGTTTGGAAATAGCCTTTCAATCAACTCATTATCAATACATTTATTGTGGTCGATCTCATATTTCTCCAGGTCGATATCTTCGGCACAGGTGGTAATCCGGAAACCGGGATTGATCTTCCGCCATTCGGGCAAGATTTTGTGGACCCCATCGGCAAACTCGTTTTTTTGTTCCATAGTGAACTCCGCCAGATGGATATCCGATTTCGTATAAAAATTGGTTTCCCTGATCAGGTTTTGCTGCACTTTCTGGTACGAAATGACATCTGCAAAACTAAAGACCAACTTATCGGTGCAACTAACCAACTGATTGCCCAATTCCCAGATTCTTTTGAGCAATTCCCTGACTGTCAGTTGTTCGGTCAGCAATAAGGGGTCGAAACGCCAGATCACCTTTTCCTTCCCGATTAATTTTGAAAGGTTGATAAACGTCTCTACTCTTTTGGCAAGTGGCGGCACGTTCGGTTCAAAACCCTCGTTTTCGTAATCGTTCAGCGTATATTGGAAATAGTAATGCAACCCAAGTTCGTCGAAGTAGTTTAGGTGCTGCATCATTGGTTTTGGATTTTTGGTCCAGAAGACAAACAACCGTGCCTCCCGAAACGAAATATACTGCACATTGGCCCGGTTAAACGGATTGGCCCAACTCACATACCCACGCTTTAGCCTGTTGATCAGCCACTCGGAATGGAACGCCGGAATATCGGTTGAGCGGCTCGCTGAAATAATTATGGGAGCAATTGAGTCGACTAATTCTCCTCCATCAGTTTTAATTACGACTTTTTTCCAAACCTGTACCATAATTTAATGGAATGTGAATGCGTTTAAAATATTTACCTGATTCATATTTGGCAATAATTTTTGAATTACTGTCCTAAAGCAAGTAGTCGGACTTTTTGAATTTTGGCTCATTTGATATTTGTTTTCAGATGGTTGTGACGAAATTATCTGGTTTGCAAATCTTGTTTCAGTCATTACCCTGTAACATCCTTTTGAAAGATCGTTTGCCTTCCGCGAATGTTGAGTACAAAATTGCCGTTCGATATAGCACATTTTTCTATTGCAAGTATCGCTCCATTTGCCGCAACATACTGGCAAAATATATTTTAGCTGGGAAATATTAGATTTAGTATAATCATTCAATTCCTCACTCATAATCTGAGTTGTGAAAGGGCGAGGTCTGTTTCGATCTATGTTTCCACTTACAAGATCAAATAAAATTAAGATACCTTGAGGTGCAATATAGTTCTGAAGTGTCATAACGAATGAAGTATAAATGCCTTTTGCTTGAAAATAATCGATGTTATAGAATTCGCTTAAGAATTTAAATGATGTAATAAAATCGAAGGCAAGACCTTTCTGTTTAAGAAAAAGCACGAGTTGGCTGTTTAATGTTGCTGCCGATGTGAAACGAATCTGGGTACAACTGAGCTTGAATTTGGTCGCATTTTTTTGATTATAAGAGTCAAAGATATTCTTTTGCAAAGCAATGGCATTAGCATTGCCTTCTAAAGTGTGAAAATTGATTGTCTCACTGTTTAATCCTGCGGTGCGAAAGAACTCCATCATACCAACAATATTGCCACCTGAACCCGTTCCAATATCCAAAATATTGATTTGTTGCTTACCAATAATATGCTTTCTGATGAGCTTTTGTGCATAAATATCATTCATTATTGTCAAAGCCTCCGAGAATGATCTTGGAAAATATGTACCAAGATACTTTTTATTGTCTTCTTCGGAGTTGTTGATGTTTACTTCCACATTCGATTTATTTAGATAATATCCGTTCATTTCGTCGAAGATAATTTTGTCGATGGTTCTTGGAAGAATGGTTGTCATAATTTGCCTCATTTGATTTATGAAGCAAAGGTGAGACGAATCTGTGCAGTCTATTTGCATAGAAAAACAATATATTCTGAACATCTTAGGAAGATCAAAATATATTGAATTCTGTTCAAATCAATTTCCAGCCCCAAAGTTTCTTATCAACATTGTATGATTTTATAGCTAAACCTTTAATTTGCAAACCATTATTCAATTTTCGCTTGTTAACAATTGAAGGATGAATAAATATGTTATTCAAAAATCCAAATGATTTTCCCTCTGCAATTTTAACTATACCTTCAACTTCCATTAAAAACTGACTTTTAAAATTTTCATCCGAGGTTTTTTCTGCTGTATAAATCTGGTAAATACCGCCCACAACGCCTGACTTGAAGCGAACATTTAGTATATCACCCAATCTTACGTCTTTCAAGAAACGTGCATATTTAAAATAGCCGTACTTAATTTCAGAAGCGATGAAATTAAGAATTTTTTTATCCGAATTTACAAACTCTACAATTACAGGCTCTTCTGGAACATCACTAAATAAAAATGCATCCGCAAAATCGGAATATTTATCGTAGCAATTCATGTTGTTTTTTGAGGGGATTGCTTTTTTGAACCATTCCTGAGATTGCCACAGTGTTACTTCCGATGGAATTTTATAGTCTTTCGCTTTTCTGGCAGCAACTAATAGTTCTATTTCGGTTCTTGCTTCATTAAATAATTGCCTTTTTATA
>CAIYPA010000090.1 GCA_903927965.1 uncultured Bacteroidia bacterium
AGCTGAATTTATTTGCAAAATAGATTCAACCTGATCAGCATGTTTATCATTGATGTCAGATATAATCAATATCATCTTTAAAAATCGGTTAAGATAAATGACTACTTCCGTAATTTACATATCACAGAATGCATGTGTTAGTAGGAAAGAATCACAGTTTGTTACCTGAATTTGGATGAATTTTTTAAATCACTTTGACTATTCGGCTTCCTTAAATTAAGATTTTAAAAAAAAATCCATTATAAAGTTCACAATTTAATTCCGTAAAAAAGATTTAATATTACTTCCCGTTATCAAAAAGTGCTTTTAAAGGATTGATGAGTCTTGTAATAAGTCTCATTTCTTTTGTTACAATTTCTGCTGTACCATCCATTTGTTGAATAAACTTCAGGTTCTCCCGATATGTAGAAGTCATCCCCCCGGTAAGTTCGATTTCAGCAATATACCCTTGTGCTACAGGCACTAAGGAAATAGATTTAATAGTACCTTTTAACATTCCAAACTCCATATATGGAAAACCATTTAACTTCAAATTTACTCTCTGACCCACCTCAACTTTCCCAAAACCAGATGGTGGAATTACAGCCTTTGCTATGATCGCTGAAGCTTCATTTGGAATGATTGTGGCTATAAGTTCACCAACCTTGACTTCCTGATTTACACTCCAAATCGAAGTGAAAGTCAACTTACCGTTTATTGGACTCGTAACCAAATATTTCTCTTCCCACTCATGAACTGCATTTTCGAGGTTCTGTTTTGATTCGTCAAGTGCAAGCCGAAATTCAGCCAGTTCTCGTTCATGCTGCATTTGCAACTCTACTCTAGTAGATTGTAATTGGAGTATTGCAGACTCCGTTTCCCGTAAAGTTGCTTCAAATCCTATAAATGCCGATTTTTTAGAAAGAAATAATTGCCTCGACTTTTCGTATTCAGACTCGCTTGTAGTTCGCTTTTGAAAAAGAAAGGAATCACGGGTAAAACTTTTTTCTGATAATATAAGGTCATTGTACATTATCTCCTTTTGGCTGATAAGGGTATGGTAATACTCTTGTTCCTTAATAATTTGTTTGTCAATTAGTCCAATTTTTTGAGGAATATAATTTTGCGTAAGGTAATGTTTAAAATTACTGCGACTCTTTAAAAACGGGCCATAACTCGATTGTAATTCACCTATGGTAAGATGATCCGACAAATCGTATGCAAAAACTTGTTCGTCCCATTCTGAAATATTCAAACCAAGAGCCAACTCCTTTTTAAGAATAAGATAATGATTGTAATCAGTTGGATTATTTATTAGGGCAATGCTTTCTTTTTCTACCACGACTTGTCCATCAACAGCAAAAAGGCGATCCAATTTACCAGTTGATTTACTTATCAATGAAACCGGTGGATTTTTAGTTGTCAGAAGCATAGTGGCCCGTATAATTTCAGGTGATTTAAATAAATAACTACCCACAAGGAGCATAATGAATAAAATAAACAGGATGGTTAATCCCCACCTTATTAAGGAATTCGGAATATAAGACATGATGTCTTGAACTTCTTCACTGTTTTTTTCCGAACTATTTAAATCTAACATGTTCATTATTATTAATTTCCAAGTTCAAGTTGGTCTTTAACCAGATTAAAATAAAAACCTTTCCGTCCGATCAGTTCAATATGCGTTCCTTTTTCCACTATCTCACCTGCCTCTAACACAATGATCTGATCGGCGTTTTTTACAGTACTCAAGCGGTGAGCAACTACAATTACAGTGTGATCCTTAAAATATTCATTAAGATTGTCCATAATTATCAACTCATTACGGGCATCTAAGGCATTGGTTGCTTCATCAAAAAAGATATATTCAGGTTGTTTGTAAATGGCACGAGCAATCAAAATGCGCTGTTTTTGTCCTGTGCTTAAACCGTGTCCTTCGCTTCCGATTTTAGTGTTTAGTCCCATTGGAAGATTATCAATAAATGTTTGAATATTTGCAAGTTTTATTGAATTGCTAAGTTTAAGCGTATCTGGATATTCATCACCAATCCCAATGTTTCCGGCAATTGAGTCAGAAAAGATAAACCCATCCTGCATGACGACCCCACAACTGTTACGCCACTGCATATTGCTGTACTTATCAATTGATGTCCCACCTAGGGTTATTGAGCCGGAAGTGGGCTTATAAAAACCCAGAAGAAGTTTGATAAGTGTACTTTTCCCACTTCCACTGGTTCCAACAATGGCTGTTATCTTATTTCCAGGTATTTCCAAATCAATATTTTTCAGTACTCTTGGTGAATTTGGCCCTTCGTAATGAAAATTGACATTTTTTAATATTATTTCCCTTCCTAAAGGAATATCATGAATTTTTTGTTGTTCCGGTTTCTCCTCATCCTCCTTATCATTAATTTCGCTCAATCGCTCCAGACTTATCTTGGCATCCTGCGCTGACATCATAAAGCCAATAAGTAAATGGATTGGAGCATTTAATTGTCCAATGATATATTGTACGGCCATCATCATCCCCATTGTCATTTCTCCAGTGACAACAGCCCTTGCCGTTAAAAATGAAATGAAGATATCTTTTGTTTGATTAATAAATGTTGCACCAATTGTTTGATTCTGACTAAGGATGAGTCCAGAAATATTTATCTTGTACAATTTTGCCTGTATTCTTTCCCACTCCCATCGTTTTTGTTTTTCACAATTGTTCAATTTTATTTCCTGCATACCAGTAATTAATTGAACAATATTGCTTTGATTAGCAGCTGCTTGCTGAAAATGTTTATAATCTAGGGTTCTCCTTTTTTTTAGAAAAAGCCATACCCACCCAATGTAAAAAACGCTGCCTGTAATAAATACTGCCAAAATTAAAGGATGATAAGTTGCCAGAATAACTGTATAGATAGCAAAAACAAATGTTGCAAAAAGAATATCAACAAGAGAAGTGGTTAAAAATGTTTGGATACGATTATGGTCACCGATTCGTTGCATAAGATCACCTACCATTCTGGACTCAAAAAATGAAATTGGCAAACGCATCAGTTTGATCAAAAAATCAGAGATCAAGGATATACTAACTCTTGTAGTAACATGCAACATGATCCAGTTCCGGATGATCTCATTCGCAGTCTGTCCGAAAGTAAGAACCAATTGGGCCACCAGGACCATACCAATGAAATTTAGATCATTGTTGCCTATTCCGAAATCAACGATCGATTGGGTTAAAAATGGAAAAATCATACTAACCAAACACCCGGTCAACATTCCGAGAATTATTTGGACAATGAATTTCCTGTATGGCCGCAAATACCCAAGTAAAAAGCTGAATTTTCGTGAATCAGAATTGTATTGCTCCTCATTATAAAAATGGGGAGTTGGCTCCAGTAATAAGGCAAAGCCTTCTTTACCCGAAGAAATCCAAAACTCTAAAAATTCAGCCGTATTGTACTCGAGGGGCCCGTATGCTGGATCAACAACTTTAATGGAGGCAACTTCATTTTCGTGTTTTAAAAAAAAAAGGAATTTGCTTTTTCGGACGATTTCCTGAACGATTACAAAATGATTTTGATTCCAATGAATGATGCAGGGAAGAGGAGCCTCGTCTCTCAATTGCTCCCAAGTTAGTCTCACACCTCTGCTCCTGAATCCAAGTGTTTCTGCAGCAACAGACAAACTAAGCAAAGAAACACCTTCACGAGTAGAAAAAGTCAAATTGCGGATATGCTGAAGGGAAAAATTGCGGCCAAAGTATTTGGCAACCATCCTTAGGCAGGTTGGTCCGCAATCCATGGAATCAAGTTGTTTAAAAAAGGGGAATTGCATAATAATATCCTGAATAATTGCCTATTAGCAAGAATATTTTACAGTTTTCAAAATATTTACAATAAAACAAAGAAGTCGATAAACTCTGACTCTAAAATTTCGTTAAAAATAGCTTTATTAGTCACTAATCCCAAATAACATTGTAACTTTTAATACAAACAAGTAAAAGCCATAGAGAATTTGAAAAAAATACTACCTTTGCTCCATTATTGAACAGTTAACTCAATAATATATTATTAAAATATTTAATGACTTGTAAAAATAATTGCTTAAATCAGGTAACAATTTGAAACATGTTCCTATTAATAGATAATTTACGCTAATAACGACAGAGATGAAAGTTAGATCATTTAGTTTCGCCGCATTTAATCGTTTTGATTGCAAATTTAAAGATCTCAATTGCAATGAGATGAATGCCCTCAGGGGTGGTTCGGATCCACCACTTCCTCCTACTGGTGGTGATGATTGGATCATTGATATTTCTTCACCTAAAAAAGTTAATTCTTCATATAACACTACTTTATTTACTGCGACAACACTTACCACAACGGTTACTGTTGATCCACTTAAGAAGAACAAAAAAAAGTAAATTAAGTTAGTCTCCATAGTGGGAGTAATTCAATTTCTTTTCAGAATATAATTGTTGTTGTGAACAAGTTGTTTATTATAGCCATGGCATTTATGCTGTGGCTATAGTTATTTGTGCCAATTTTTCGGATTCGCGATCCCTTTTTACACTCATTCCTGTTTTTGTTGTACCTGATATTGTCGGTGATAATGTGTCTATACGACAATTTCGTTGAAAAAGAATGGCCTATTCCGCGTTTTCAAGTCGAAATAATTAAATAAACTAACCTGAGAATATGGTCCACTAACTTTAACTAAATATTTCAACTTATTGCTATATTACCACCTGAAATACTTGAATTTTATATTATTAGTAATGAGGTATATAGCGTGTTTGTTTCTTTTTTTCTTTTCCTGTACCTTTGAATTAAGTGCACAAGGTTCAAATCATGATACTATGAGTTCCATTTTATCAGATTACAATAATAAGATGAGGGCAGGTAATTTATTGGGAGCTGTTGATTGCTTAACAGGTCTAATAGAGTCTAATATCGAATTCACACCCATTAAAAAGCTTGGCCTTAACAATAACCTTGGCGTGTTGCATAAAAATCTTGGCCAGTATGATATTGCTTTGAAGTATTACGATACAGCCGAAACCATCTTTCTTAGCAATAATTTTACAGATAATTCCCTATTGATAAGTATTTTTGGTAACAAGGTTAATATTTACACTTTTAAAGGAGAATATAACAAAGCTCTTGATTACATTGAAAAAGGGATTCGATCAGTAAAGATCAGCAATATGACTGAACTTGTAAAACAACAATCCTATTCTTCTTTTTTTCTTAGTGCTGGAATAATTTATACGCAATTAAATAATTTCGACGAAGCTTTAAATTCTTTTAAAAAAAGTATTAACATTAAAAACAAATTCAATTTTCCAGGCAAAAGTAATGTGTATCTGAATATTGCAAAAATTTATTCAAAATCCAAAAATTACCTTTTAGCTGATAAATACTTTAAACTAAGTCTGATCCAATCAGATACAGAAAATACTACTTTCTCGACACTTAAGGTAAATATATTATTGGAATACGGACATTTCTTAATCTCCATTCATCAAAATGAAAAGGCCCTTTTTCACATCAAAGAAGCCCTAAACTTAAATCAAAAAAATTCTGGTGAAAAGAATCAATTAACAGCCAATTGCTACCAGGTATTAGGCGATTATTATAAATTGGCAGAAAAGAATTATTCTGAGGCATTAACTTACTATCAAAAAGCATTAGTTTCAGGTTCAAGCGATTTTAACGAATCTTCCATTGAAGAAAATCCCATTCCTAATGACGTTTTCCCAAATTTCTGGCAACTACGGGTTTTAAGTAGAAAAGCTGAGGTATTATTGAGCCTCGCAAACGGGGAACCCAATAAGGAGTCCAAAATCCATTATCTTTCTTCATGCTTCAATACCATTAATCTTGCCATTGAAATGACCAATTCTATACGCCTTGAGTATCAGAATGAAGAAACCCGTTTAGATTTCACAGGTAAACAGAAGGATATTTTCGTCCTGGGTATTGAAACTGCGATAAAACAATACACATTAACTGGCGATAAAAAATACATAAACAATGCCTTCAAAACATCGCAACAATATAAGGCCAATGAATTAAAATTCGAAATTGCCAAAAATAGATTATTCTCAAGTAATCAAATTCCAGATTCACTACGAATTCAAGAAATCAAATATAAAAATAACATTGCAAGCTACAACTTGCTTATACAAAATGAGTTTTCAACTTTTAAGCCTGATACGGCAAAGATATCCTATTGGAAAGATCAAATTTTTTATTTGAACAGATCACTTGATAAAACAACAGAGTCGATAGAAAAAAAATATCCACAATTTATTGATAAATTTAAAAAAGGCAATATTGTTCCAACTGAAACGATTCAGGCAAATTTAAAACCGGATGAAAATTTAGTTGACTATGTTATTTCCGAAAAGGATGAGAACGGAGCAAGGAAAATTTTTGAGTTTGTTGTTACTAGAAATGATCTATTTTGCCATACAGAAGTAATAGACAATCTATTGTCCAATCAATTAGTGAACCTAAAAACCAAATTAATCAATCAGTTTAACGAAACGAACAATATTGAAAATTACAATCAATTAAACTATATGCTATATATTGCTTATAAAGCATTAATTCTACCCATTCGAAATCACTTTTCAGGCAATAAACTAATTATTATTCCAGATGAGGAGATTTCCTATTTTCCTTTTGATGCATTATTGACATCGTGTGGTAAAAAGACAATGATAAACTATGCAGAATTGCCTTATTTAATTTTCGACTATACCTTTTCATATGGTTACTCCACAAATACCGTATGGGCAAACCAAGCAGTAAAAACAAATTATCCTAAAATTATCGGATTTGCTCCTGACTATTCGGATCCCCTTTCTACCGATGGGAAAAAATACACAACATTAAAAACCAACGCCAATGAAATTGAAAAGATCTTAACAATTTTTGATGGAACTTTATTTAAAGGGGATCAGGCATCTTTGGTTCAATTTAGATCTATTTTGAGTCATGGATCCATTCTTCACCTGGCCATGCATGCTGAAGTCAATAACAAACTATCCGGTTCATCAAGTTTACTTTTTACTCCGGATCATAAAGAACCAAACAACTACCGTTTATACAATTACGAAATAGGTCAAATGAATATTAATTCTCCAATGGTTGTATTAAGTGCCTGTAATACCGGCAATGGTAAGTTATATAGTGGAGAAGGAGCCATGAGCATTGCAAGGAACTTTGTTCTCGCTGGAGTCCCGTCGGTGGTAGAAACACTTTGGCCGGTTGAGGATTTGGCAGGATCCCGAATTATGATAAATTTTTACAAATACTTATCAGAAGGAAAGGAAAAGAATACAGCCCTTAGATTGGCAAAATTGGATTATATCTCAACAACTTCCCCATCATTCGTAAATCCCAGATTCTGGGCAGCCTACACGCTCTTGGGAGATGTAACACCAATTAGGATATATTGGTGGAAGGAAAATCAGATTTTGTTTTATGCTATTTCGATTTTTTTACTTCTGATTCCGGCTACTATATATTATCGCCGAAGATCTTTGAGGATTAAATGAGCTTTAGTTTTATATAGACCTTCTGTCTGAGCCAAAGATTCCATTAAGGGCAATGCCTTCAGATTATCACCTGTTTTAAGATAACATAAACCCAAATACCATTGTATTTCAGGAACAAATAAATCTTGCTTTGTAAGAAGATCTTCAAATAAGCTAATGGCACCTGAATAATTACCTTGTTGCATTTTGCTAAGGCCGGAATACAACAGGATTTCTGATTGGTTCTCTTTGATGTTTTCTATTTGGCCAAACGCAGTTTCTGCCTTTGCATAATCCTTTGAAATATAAAGATCGATCCCCTCCTGTAACTTTTCCTGTCCATTCTGGGAACTACCCCTTAAACGATAGGTATTTGCTTCAAGCGGCTCATAGTATTTATCATAAATATTGCCGCCGCTATATGTGGTTGTTAATGACTTAATAGTTAAAAGAGATAAAAACAGAACAGCAGCAGCAACGCTATAACCAATTCTCCGGGTCAATTGATGAGTGAAAGTCGGAAGCGAAATAACGTGTTGATTCTGGGCAAGAGATTTACTAATATAATTGACGATCTTTTGGGCAGCGGCATCTTCTTCGAGAGATTTTCTGTTAAAATCAAAGTTTTTTACCCAAACCTCAGATATAACATCAACTCCTGATAAAAACATCTCGACTTCCGCCTTCGCAATTTTGTTTCTCATTTCAACTTCAACTTCAAGATCAAGATTGCCTTTTCTCTCCAAGGTAATTGATTTATTCAACCCCATAAACAAATCAATATCTCTTTGGGCAAGGATATCGGCCTTTATCAAATCAGGATCGTTCTCTATTGCATCAAGCAACATGCTATTTTTCAATATGTTGTCAAGTTTTTCCTGAAAAGAATATTCTTTCCTCAATTGTTCATTCAGAACAAGATTGCGCTTGAAATCTTCCCGCTCAGCTTTATTCATTTCACCCAAACGGTTTTTGAGTATAATATCTGTAAAGTTATTCATATTGCAGCTGTTAAGCTATTTTATATTAAGGTTACTTTCCAATTCTCTGTAATCCGGATGATTCATTATCCGGGTTTTTAGTTCTTTCATACATTCACTTTTCTTTTTCCGAACATAGCCGTAACTGTATCCCAATTTTTCAGCAATTTCAGTTGGTGTTATCTCCATCCAATACATTTTTAAAATTTTTTGAGAGACATCATCCATGGTATCAAAACATTGTCTGAATATTCTTTCAGAAAATGCCGTATCACCTCTTTCAGAAAAGTCACTTTCAAAAATATCCAAGGACCTCCGTTTTTCATAATTTCGAGCAGCTTTTTGCCTATCAAGTACCATCAGCCACAAATTTTTACAAATGGCAAATAAGTAAGTCGATAAAGTTACTTGAAGATTAAAATCATTACTGCTAATTTTATCAATCAGAATAAACAATGCATCCTGAAATATGTCTTTCGCATCTTCCTCGCTACCGTTATTTTTGGAAATGAAATACCGAATCATAGGAAGGTACTCCTTGGCAAGATAATTTACAGCAAATGATTCGCCGGATTTTAATCCAATAATAATTTCCTGATCATTATATTTTCTAATTTGTACCACAATATTCAAAGTTTTTGTCGCGTAAAATTTGTATCCTAAACAATCGGTAAAGAATAATTTTCAGTCCAAGTTTAATTTCAAAAGTAAGCGAATTAATAAGAATACAAAAATACACAAAACAGGGAATTTTGATTAAAGAAAATGCCAATTAGAGTCCGTGACTTCAAGAAATAATATATTAGTAAAATCCCACACTGTTCACATCTAGAAACTGATTGTAATCCACATTCAAAGAACGATATCGAAATATTTAAAAAGGAACATATGGGCTAATACACACATAAAGATATTTTCATTGCCTCCAGTACATTTTAAACATTATACAGCTTAGTTGGAATTGGGTTCAAATTGTTACCTGATTTAGGCATTTATTTTCTAATAAAAATGAAAAACTATCAATTATGAAAAAAGGGTACAACTGACTGAATTTTAAATCAGGACCTTTGAAGCATAAATATTAAACGGTATTAATGTGAAGTGGGTTGTACTGGATTCGAACCAGTGACCCCTACCCTGTCAAGGTAATGCTCTAAACCAACTGAGCTAACAACCCTTCATTCCGTGGACAAAGATAACTAAACGAGACTTACAAACCAAACCTAAATAACAATTGTTAATCTCAAAAAATAGTGATTATTGCGTGGATTTCAATATATGCTTACGCTTCAGTCAGAAAAATATACCTGACAACGACTAAAACAAATAATAGGTACATCATCCAATGCACGTTTTTGTATCTACCAGTCAAAACTTTTAAAATCGTGTAAAAAATAATTCCTGTTGCAACTCCGTTTGCAATACTGTAAGTAAATGGCATCATGATGAAAGTCATAAAAGCAGGAAATCCCTCTGTAAAATCCTCAAAATCTATCTCTTTGATACTAGATACCATTAACAGTCCTACAATAATTAATGCTGGGGCAGTGGCAGCATTTGGAATTAGGGTTGCTAGGGGTGCAAGTACAAGCGCAAACAGGAATAAAATACCTGTTGTTACAGCTGTTAAGCCGGTACGGCCTCCTTCGCTTATTCCAGCAGCACTTTCAACATATGCAGTTACAGTGCTTGTGCCCATAAACGCACCAAAGGAAACACCAAAGGCATCAACAAGCATTGCCTTTCCAATTTTTGGTGATTTCCCTTCTTTGTCAATTAGGCCCGCCTTATTCGCAGTTCCGACAAGCGTTCCGAATGTATCGAACAGTTCTACGAAAGTGAAAGTGAAAACAACAGTCCAAATCCCCATATTTAAAGCACCCTTTATATCCAGAGCACCAACTGCAAGATGTGAGAAATCAGGAAACGCTATGGGACTAAAACCAGCTGCAATCTTGGTCACTCCCATAGGAATTCCAATGATTGTTGAAATTATAATACCTATGAGTAACGAACCTTTAATCTTCAATGCCATCAAAGCGGCAGTAATCAGCAGACCGATCAGGCATAGCAACATTGCCGGGTTTTTTAGACTTCCAAAACCAATATTCCACTCAAAAAACATCAATCCTGCTTTACCACCGGTTTCCTGCATTTTCGCAAGCGTTGGTGAAATTACGCTTGCAGATGCAACCATAATTTCAGAGAGTTTCAGACCGATAACAGTAATAAACAATCCAATTCCAACTGTGATTGCGACCTTTAATGAACCAGGAACTGCGACAACCAATATTTGACGTACTTTGGTGACAGTTAAAAGGATAAAAATAACACCTGAAATGAAAACAGCGCCCAAAGCAACCTGCCATGGCATACCAACCCCTTGAAGTGCAACAGTTGCAAAGAATGCATTTAATCCCATACCCGGAGCTAGTGCAATAGGGAAATTAGCAACTAAACCCATTGAAATAGTGACAATTCCTGCAGCGACAGCGGTAGCAAAAAATACAGCACCTTTGTCCATACCAGTGGAAGATAATATGTTGGGATTCAGGAACAGGATATAAGCCATAGTCATAAAGGTGGTTATACCTGCAATAACCTCAGTTTTAACTGAAGATTTGTTTGCTGTTAATTTGAATAGTTTTTCGAACATTTTTTGCAATATTAAATTAGAATTTCCATTTTCCTGCCACAGTCGGATTAACCATCAATCCATCGTGACCTCCAAAATTAGAACTTAGTTCGATTTCGCTACCTACTGAGAAGTGCTCTGTACAATTAAACCAAAACTGTGGTTCGCTCAGAAATACGAAATTGGTATGTTTTGTTTTGCCATATGGGCCAACTTCATTGTCTTCTCTCCAGAAATCAGCAAAACCTGATAAAGTGACTTTGTTTTTTAAAAACTGTAGATTCCATACACCGGTTACCTGAAAGGACATATCATTTTTACCCCTAATATTCTTATACATTGCCTCTAAAGTAAATACCTTCGAAAAATCTGCTGTGTTCCAGGTATAATTTCCACCGAACAACCAAGAATCATTGATTTGATACGCCTGATTGTAAGTAGGATCAGCTTTGAACTGGCCAAATCCGCCATTATACTCCACATGTAACTCAAAGGGACTTTTCCAAAATTTCAACCCACGGGAAATTTCCCAATAACCTAAACTAACACCTTGTGTTCCTCCACTGCCATAGTCCATATCAATAAAAAAGAAGGTGCTCCCCCATTTGTCAGGTTTAAACATTTCCACAGTAGTTGTGAGATACTTACGATCTTTTCCCATATCGTAGTGTAATTGCAAATTTTGAGCTATGATCACTTGACCAGCCAAAAATAATACCAAAGAAATAACAGTTTTTTTCATGAGAATTAATTTGTCCGCAAAAATAGAAAATTTAAAATAATTTTACACTTCTGTAATATATTAAAATTGAGTTCGCTTTTTTTATTTACTTTTGCGTTTAATCTTTAACAGTTTCGACTACAACAAAACCATGTGAAGTACTGATTTAAGGATAAATATTAATGTTTCATGTACCTGATTAATCATGGAGAAAATTTTAGTTATAGATGATAACAAACTGATTCGTAAGACATTAAAAGAGACTTTAGTTAAGGTCGGATATACCATTATTGAGGCCGAAGATGGCCTTGAAGGTTTAAAGTTGGTGAGGTCAGAGTATCCTGATCTTGTAATTACCGATTTTCAAATGCCAGGAATGAATGGTCTTGAAGTTCTTGCAGAAATAAGGAAATTAAATCTTTCGCTTCCGGTTATCTTGCTTACAGCATTTGGGGATGTTGTACTTACGATCAAATCTATTCAACTCGGAGCTTTTGATTTTCTTGAAAAACCTATTGATCCACTATTGCTTAAATCTACCATATCAAATGCGCTTAATTCGATTAAAGTTAGTAATAGTCTGAATGAAGTATTGCATGAGGATGTTTCCAGCGAGAGTATGCTCGAAGATAATATTCTTGTTGGTAAGACCCCTTTAATGAAGGAAATCTTCAAGAACATTGGGCGGATTTCGCTAAATAAAGTCAATGTGTTGATTCAGGGTGAAACTGGAACTGGCAAAGAACTCATTGCCAGATTAGTACATTATGCTGGTATTACAAGCAATCAACCTCTTGTTATTGTAAATTGCAGTGCCTTAACTGAGACCCTCCTTGAAAGTGAGCTCTTCGGCCATGTAAAAGGTTCTTTTACCGGATCTATCCGCGATAAAAAGGGGAAGTTTGAACTTGCAGGTGAAGGGTCAATTTTTCTTGACGAAATTTCGGAAATATCCCTAAATACCCAGGTGAAATTATTAAGGGTTATTCAAGAACTTGAGTTTGAAAAGGTTGGTGGAGAAGAAGTAATTCCGATGAAAGCCCGAATTATTGCGGCTACCAACAGGAATCTTGAGACATTAATCAAAGAAGGAAAATTCAGGGAAGATCTTTATTATCGGTTAAAGGTTTTCACAATAGATCTTCCACCTTTGCGTGAAAGGAAAGAGGATATTCGTGACCTCATTATTCATTTTCTACATAAACTGAATAAACGGTTCAATAAAAATGTTGTAAAAATTGGGGATGGTGTAATTGAGATGTTACAGGCCCATGATTGGTTTGGAAATGTCCGCGAACTCGAAAATACAATACTACAAGCCATCGTAATGTCTAAAAGCGATGTTCTTGAAAAAGAGAATATCACCTTAAATACAAGACAACAGCAGCCAATCCAAGTCAAACAAGAACAACTTCCACGGTTCCGGTCTCTCGCCGATCTTGAGAAATATCATATAAAGAGAATTCTGGATGAAGTAAAATGGAATAAATTGGAGGCTTCACATATTCTTGAAATTACACGCCCAACATTGAATGCCAAGATTGAGAAATACAATCTTGTAAGGTGAAAAATCGTTGTTAGTCTTTCGTTTCCCTGGGTAAACTCTCTAAAAATGGCTTTCTTAAAACATTGGATTAAGAAAGCCATTTTTTATTTTACAACTTCATCCGACCCAAAGGTGTAATTTAATGCTGATACACTGGAGGAAAATCCGGTAATCAATACAGAATATCGATTCTCATTAAAGATGATTAGACAAGGTTTTCCAGTTTTCCTGGAAAACCCTTCTTTATAGCTCACTGCATCTTCCTTTTTTTCAAATTCTTCTGTACGAAGGCAGTATTTTGGTTTAATCGCTGGAATAAAATAAAGATCTGTACCAATTCCTTCCAATTTTGATGCGAACAAATTAGCCTCTTTTAAATTTGAAAAGCCTGAAACAGCAACCTTGTAAAACTCTCCTTGATATATTATCCAGGTCAACATACCTGTTAACTGCTCAATTTTCTTACGTGCAATAACCGCATAATCCCTGGTTTTATATGCACCAAACTGAATGAAGGTACCATGCATATCAACGAGGGACTTTTTTATTTTGGTCAAATCTATGATATTTTGCTTGTCTTTTACTGATGAACTTATACTATCTGTTGCCTTTATGGGCTTATTTTCAGGAATAGATGGAATTACCCGACCCTTTGCAGGAATGGTGATTGAGGGTAATGGCGGATTAGGAGCAACATTACGTGTTGTATCTGCCAACAAATTAAGTCTGAAATCAAGTCCATCAATAATGTCACCATCTATTGAACCTTTTATGGTTACAGGTATGAATTCGGGATTTGACGATATTTTTAATTTTGCAAGCTGACCAGGATCTACACGAACAGTATAATTACCCTGTTTAAGGCCTAAATAACTGTAATAACCATCTGTTTCAGTAAGGATCCGGGACACAAGGCTCATATCACTTCTGTAAATGCAAACCAAGATCCGCCCTTGTCCCTTTGAACCATTGTAAACTGTACCAGAAGCCTCACCCATAATTGATATTGGAACATCAATGACCTTAAACTGATTTGGATCGACCATAACTTTATAAGTCAAATGGTTAAGCTGCCATGAAATATTGTCAAAACTGTTCTTATCTAGCTCCAAAAGATAACTGGTGTAAGGTGTCAAATCAAGAACCTGGATTGTTGTATCACGATCCCTTCTCTCGATAGTCCCCCCATTAATCCTGAATTGAAGTCCTTTCACTTTGGGTTCGCCAATATCGTACTTGCCATTACCATTTGCATCAAGAAATGGTCGTACTGAAATCGCACCCTTGCCAACACTTGTCCGGTTGTTTGTTCCCAGATATTTTGTTTTCTGGTCGTATAACAAGCTTCCCCTTGCCGATTCAACCAATGAAGTCAAATCGTTTGAGTTCCTTACTGAATAACCGGCCTGGGCAAATGGAAGGTCATAGCGAAAACCGAATTCAAAATTTCGTGTGCTGCTTCTGAAATTCTGCTCATATGACATATTTAGAAATCCTTTTTTAAAAATAGGCTTTTCTATACTTCCCTTGATAGAAATGAACTCATTTTGGTTGTACTCGTATTGGGCTTGTGGTGTAAACGATGTCCGCCAGGGTAACTTGAAAGAAAGTGAAAGGTTGCTGTAGAGATAGGGCGCACTCACATCATTAAACAATCCATAAGTTGTTAAGTTGGTACTGACACCATAAACCGATCCAGACCATAACATTTCAGCATTTGTATTTTTCAAATTGGGGAGAACAATCTGATTTACCGTTAACCTTGAATAAGCTGCAAAATTCTTGCCCTTTAAGGGCAGCGAAACTGTCGCTTTTCGTTCCTCAAGATAATTGTAAATAATTGCCATTTGACCTTTATGGTATTTGGTATAATTTAGTTCAATTTGTAAATTGGAAGGCAACCGATAATTTAAAATCCCCTTGACCCTAACCCCATAAGTGTATTCACCAGTTAGAAGCAAACTGCTCATTAACCTTAAGGAAGAACTGAAATATGGCAAAGTGGTTCCTGTTTGAATAGAGGAAAGGTATTCAACGCCGCCACCGAATGTAAGTCGACGACTGACCCCATAATTAATGGCCAGTCGAGAAAACCTGCTTTTCAAAGTGTCTTCTACGATTCCGGCACTTAACGTATATTCCAGCTCCTTGGGTGGCAAGAAATTGAACGGGATGCTTAAATTCTCCTCTTTAACCCGTTCCTCTCCCCAAGGGCCATAAAATCTTAGCTTTACAGCCGAATTGCCATAAACCAAAGGCACTTCGAATTTATAAAAGCCAGATGCATCAGCTTTCATGTAATCCACAAGAACATTGTTGACGTAAAGTTCAACGATCCAATTGGGTTCCGTGATATCGCTTAATGTATAAGTGCCAAAAGAGCGCCGATAGGTGGTCGGTGAATTTGTAACCTGAAGACCCACAACCGGATCATAAAGGGAGGCAATTGATTGAGCCCCAATTTTCCCAACCAGTACCTGCCTTAAAGCTGGCCTTTCATTGTTGACCGAACGCCAATAGTATTGCTGCTGCTTCTCTGTAAAAGGGCTATTGTTGCTTATGTTCAAAAGGGCGTTCGCTTCACCACCTGCAATGACTGATCCTAAAGCAAGGTTTAACCGTGTATCAGTTTTCCCGCCCAATTGTTGGGAAGATATCAAAGACCAATCGGCCATACCGAAATGAAATAATGGATATTTTCTTTCAATGGTGGTGTCGGTCTTAACTTCGCCCTTTAACCTGCGAATATTGGACCTCATCTGCTCCTGGCGCAACTCCCTGATTACAGGAAGTTCAATTTTTGTATTCAGTGCCACAGATAAACTTCTAAAGCTAAAAATACAATCCAATCCAAATACCTGTCCAAAAAGGGGTGAACGAAGGTAAAGGTTGGTTTCTGTTTTTACAAGGTCGTCCTTTTTAAGGTCAAATGTTTTCCCCTGATAAGTGATCTTGTTATTAACTTTATCAATCACATAGGTAGCCTGTTGATTGATAAAAAACCCTGAAACTGAATCCATTTGAGATGATAAGGCGTTTTTGACTTTTAAGAAATTAAAAATTTCAACTATTGGCAGGTAAACTGTTTCATCCCGGATAACCGCCGTAATATCCTCCCCTCCAACTTGTTGAACGTTAAAAAAAACTGTAATCTCATCATAGATAGGTTGATCCTGGGCTTTCCCATTTAAAGAATTCAAACAAATAAAAACAAACAGACACAACAAACGCAACAAAAAACCGGAAATGCAGATAAATTTCCGGTTAATATTGTGCTTTGCCATAACTATTTGATACATAATGTATTGCTGATCTGTTATTGCTGAATAAAAGTAACCTGAAAAGTTCCGCTATACGACCCGGCAGGATTCGCTAAAAGAGAGCCTACTGTTAAAGTTCCACCAATAAAAACATCGGTAGTAGTTCCTGTAGTAATAAAAGGAGTTCTCGTACTAGCTTCCTCCAAATGAAGGGTTAAAAATCCGGAATTGCTCCCACTTAATTGTACATCAGGACCGTTAACAATCGTAATCAGCGTTCCGGGTTCAGCATCAATGATGAAAAGTGCAGGAGTAACGATTGAGCTCATATAAGGCAATATGACATTCCCTGTTGCTGTCCTGAATCCATTATAGGTTACAGTCACGGTTCCATAGTTGCCACTTTGAATAAACGCCCCAAAACTAAGGTGCTGTGCAGTACTTACTGTGACTGAAATAGGCCTTGGAGGTTTCTCCTGAGCCTTTGATGGTACACATACTACTAATATACAGAATATTGTAAAATATAACAAATACAGCTTTCTTAACAAAATATATAAAAATTTGTTACTCATAATCTTTTCGCATTAGAATTTTTTCTGATTCCTTTTTAACACCCGAAAATAATGTAATTATATAAACGCCGCTACTAAGGTTTACATTGAGTTCAACTGTTTCCATCTCAAAGACATTCTTTTGTATTAAAACCTGACCTTTCATATTGGTTACTATTAACGTTCCCCCGATATTAAAAGGTAGATCTACTTTAACGGAAAGATGATTTCCAGAATGGAGCAAGGTAAACATCTTTCTGCCATCATCAAGTTTGGACAAAAGGTCAGTTTTAGAGAACACCAGGCTAAACCGCTGATTGATCTCCCCTGATTTCAAGAAGAAGCGATAATACGGATTCTGATGTAAATCTTGTGTAAGCCCTGATTGTGCGTCTAAAAGGTACAAATGCAAACCGGATGGCAATTGGCTAATATCCTTGGCTTTGAAATTTATCCATCCGTCACTTAAAGTGCTAAATCCCAATGGAATTCTGGCAATGCTGTCACCAGGTGAAGGCATGCCGTTAATTGATAGTTGATTCGCTTTTGGCGTAATAGTGTATAAATTTGGGACAAGTAGATCCGTATTTTTCATTTTTAAAGCATCCAATTCTTTTTCGAAGTATTGGCTGGCTTTGTTGTCAAAATAGATTACTGCAACATCTTCAATCGCTTCCTTTGTTTCAAAATTCGCTGTAAAACTTAAAACTGGTCGATCTTCAATAATTGCATTTTTAAATAATGGATTGAGATCTTTTATGCGAACGGCATTAGTGGTTCCAAGCGTTGCACTCACCGGGAAACTACCATCAGTAACATGGACAAAGAAACCTTGCATTGAGGCAATCACATTGTTGGCATTCCCGGTTGAAACACCATTCACATAGCTACTGTAAACCCCGGAATATTGGCTGGTATTTCCTGCATTGAAAAAATAGATTGCATTGTCAATGTTTGTTTTGGTCCAGCCGGGATTATTCCAATCGATCGGTGAAGGATATGGGTTTCCTACAAGATTGAATCCCTTTGTATATCTCCTGTTGTGACTGAATAGAGTTATGTTTAGGTTTCTATTGCTTACGACACCTGTCAATTCTACCGTTTTCGGTGTTTGTAAAGCTCCGAAATTGACTGCATATCCATTAAGTGGAACCAATGGATTAAGCTGATTCACATATTTTTCCCATCCTGAACTATAAATTGTTACGCCAGAAGAATCGATACTTTTATTCTCATCATATTTATATAATGTTGGGAAAGTCGCTGATAAGTCAACTTCGGTGGCAAATTCTCCTACAGTCGCTGCCTGAAAAGGAGAACTGAAATATTTATATCCAAAAGCTGAAGGAAGGTAGCGTTGCATATTCACATTGCCAAGAATTTCCCCATTCCCGACACCGCTTATCAGGGCACTCTGGGTTAAGGTCGAAACCAGGGTCAGATTTCCGGATGAGGATAAATTTCCATTGATTGCTTCAACGATTCCTGTAACATTTAGAGGGCCTTGAAGCGTTACGCCCGATACATTGTCAATGTTCAAATTCAATATCCTATTGCCTGAAAAGACATTCGCAGGTATCGTCTGAGGAGCAGAACCCTTCATTTCAATAGTTCCGGCTGTGGCTGTAAAGGTGCCGTTGTTGGTGATTGTTCCTGCAATCTGAAGCGTATTTGCCAAAACGGTCAGCGAAGATCCGGGATAGACCACAATATTTTTTGAAGTGCCAACCGGCCCAGTATTTAACACTGGTTGATTTGCTACATTGGGAATAAGAACTAAGGTGGTGAGTGTAGGGATAACTTCGCAAGACCAGTTTCTGGAATCATTCCAATCGGTGCTGATGGCACCTGTCCAAATGCGTTCGCTATTGACAGTGATGTCCATAGTCCGGATAGCACTGGTTCCACAGGCATTGGAAGCAGTAACTATTAGCTTACCACTGGTCGAAACCGAAGAGAAACTCATGGTAATATTGTTTCCGGAGCCCATTATTGTTGCTCCAGTTCCTACTGTATAGCTCCATGCATACGATGTAGCCAACGGATCATTTGGTACAGTATAGATTACATTGGTTTGTCCTTGACAAACAATTGCCGTACTTACTGTAAATGACTGCGGCTGATCAGGGACCTTATTCCATGAAATGGTTCTGGTGCCACTAACATTGCTACAGCCATTTGCCCCCGTAAGCGTAAGTGTTGCAGTTGTTGAACCTGATGGGGTTGAGGGAGTGAATGTAGCAAGGGCTGGATCAGGATTCTGGGTCCATGTACCACCGCTGCCCGACCAAATGGGTGAACCAGTATAGGAACCGCTAGCAGTTGCTCCCGTTAATTGGATAGGTGATAACCCAGTACAAATACCCAATGCATCTAACCCTGCATTGGCAATCGGTGCCTGGTTCAGGAATATGGTTGCAGATACTGTACCGTAGCATCCCATATTATCTGTTACTTTAAAGCTAAGATCATATGAGCCGCCGGTTCCATTACTGAATGTTGTTGCAGTACTTGTTGTACTACTTAATGAAGAAGCTCCTGACCCTGTCCAAAGATAGACATAAGGAGAAGTACCTCCTGATGGAGTGGCAGTAAGACTAATTGGGGTACTGCTGCAACCAGTTGAAGAAGCAGGAGTAATTGTTGCGGTTGGAGGAGCATTAATTGCTATCGCATAATTATCAGACAATGGCCCATCACCTAAAGGACATCCACTTATTCCCTGAACTGTAAGATTCCCGGATTGCGCAGTTGAGCTAAAGCTTAAAGTAATGCTATTTGTTCCCGTAGTAACCCCACCGACAACAGATAGATCTGTCCCTGAACTTAGTTCCTTAACACCTGAGTTACTGAAGAACCATCTGTACCCGGTTGCATTGGTGATCAATGGAACGGTATAAGTTGCAGCAGTTGATCCTTTGCAAACCGATGTTGCACCTGTCGAGATATTTTGCTTCTGACTAACGGCAGCCCCGCTAGAGACATTGATTGCCAAAGTTGAACTAATTCCATTTCCGCAGCTATTGTGCCCATAAACCGTTAAGTTCCCTGAAGTAGCATTATTAGTAAAGGTAAGCGTTACAGATGTGCCAACTCCCGAAATTGTGGTTCCACTCCCAGAATAGGACCAAATATAACTACTGGCATCTCCTATTGCAGGTATGCTGTAAGTTCCAGAAACAGCTTTACAGGTTGAAGGAGACCCTGTAATGGCCTGTGCAGAGGAAGGCAAAGGATTTACAGTTACAATTAGTGCACTACTGGTAGAGGAACAGCCCCCTGTGTTTGACCCTATTACATCAATTGATTGGATACCTACCGGGAGATTTGAAGTTGAATAAATGTTACTTGCACTGTTCTGAACAATTACTCCATTTAACCTGAATTTATAGTTGGCCAACCCTGCTGTTGCGTTGAACACAACACCTACTGATTGGCAGACAGTGTTGTCTGCATCATTGCTGGATATAACCACTGTCGGTATGGGACTTACATTAACGGTAACAGCTGTTGTTCCATTTACTGTTCCGGGAATGCCATTTGCTGTAATTCCTGTTAAGGTATAAGAAGTAGTGTAAGAAGGTGTTACAACAATGCTATAGGGACTGGATGTCAGTACAGGAGTGATGGTCGTTGTAGAGCCGACTTTATAAGTTAAAACCCAGGGAGCCAATCCAGAAAAGGCAACAACCAATGTTGTAGATGTCCCATTACACAAATTAACCATAGCCGGACTTGTAAAAGATGCCGAACTAAGGGACAGTGGGGTAATTGAGGCAAGGGTGAAGTAGCTGTAACTACCAAAGTTTACAGGTGATGTTGTTGTTACTGTTCCATTTGTATTAATGCCAGAAACAATAGCACTGTTCCCTACAATTTCCCAACGCGATGTTGCACCATTCCATCCCACCACCCTGAGGTTATTCAGATCCGGAATAGTACTGCCCACATCACTTGATCCATCAAGAATAATACTAATCGTTGCCTGTCCTCCGGTTGGGGCTTGTATTTTCCAATATTCAGATTTACTAACCGTACTTATAGGACTTAGAAAATTCGACATTGAATATCCTGCCAACTCGGCGTTAGCATAGAAATAGGTAGCCTTCCAATCATTTAGACCAGTAGGACCCGATACATTCAGAAGAGAAATAGGCCCATGCGCTTTTGTAAATACATAGTTACCTATTGGGAAAGTAAAACTATTCCCGGTAATCATCTCCTTTGTAAGTGTTCCATTTACGAATGAAAGCGGTGTTCCTAGAGCGGGAGTAACAAATGCTCCATAATTCAATCTGAACAGACTATTTGTTGGAATTGTGATTAATCCATTGTTTAGCTGAAGTTCACGGTCGATCTCGATATCATTGAGAACTGTCACATCATTGACATTGTTAATCTCAAGATTATTTAGGGCATTAACATCAGAAAATGAACCAGATATGCTTTGTGGTAGAGTTCCGGTCAAGGCAATTGTAGCTGTAGGCCCGTTGCCTGCATCATACCCTCCGCTTATGCGGCTAATATTTCCCTTTACGCTTAATTTCCTGTTATAATAATTGACAGAACTAAGACCAGTTCCCCCATTAAAAATAAGGTCTCCATTTAACACAAGGTTATTATTTGGGAATCGGCGTCCTCCATCCCCTGACAATTTTAAGTGATTAACTTCTATAATATTACCCAAAAATTCATAATCTTTGTTCGTACCCCCAAATTCAAGTGTACCTCCGGCTGCAGAGAAGAAGTAATCATAAACACCAGCAGGCAAATCCCCTATTTCTGAATAAATTGTTCCATTTCCATTAACAATTCCTAAGCGGTGACCAACTGTCGAATTGAGTTTTAGAGTGCCATATACTTCGGTCATATATCCTGAAATATAATCTGTTGTAACCGTAGTAATGTGTTGTGAATTAATTCTTGCTATAGCACCACGGGGACCACCAGCAATATTAGGAGTCCAAAAAGAACCGGTGTTCCAATTTCCCGATGTGTTTGTTTCGAATCTTGACACTTTGTTGGGTATAGCTCCATCAAGTGAAACATCACCCGCCCCAGCGGTATAATCACCACTAATTCCAAGATCATCTTTTAAATTGAACCTGAAAATGAGGTTTTTATTAATTTCATCAAAATCATCCTTGTTTGGAAACTTCGACCAGTTACCCAAACCATCGGACAATAAACTTGCTGTAAAATAATCAGCAACAGTATAGGGGGTAGTTACCTTTACATCTGAATCGATGTATCTCATTGCCGCAACACCACTAAATCCGGCTATACCATTGGCTTTGAGTGTCCAATAATATTGTAACGCATTGCTTTTATCCACTATTTGAGTACCGCTTTCAGAATCTTCATAAATGCTTGGATGAATCTCATTGGCAGGTTTAACGGTAATACTTCCGGTATTATTCCCATTTGCAGATATAGAGAGGGTTATAGGGGTATATTTTTGCGCGGAACCAACAGGGAAAATAAAATCTGGCTGTCCTCCTGCCGGGAAGGTTTTACAAACTCCGTTATCGGTAAATGAAATGTTGGTGGTAATCATATTTGTTACCGAGAAAGGTGAGGCCTGTTCTATGGTAGCATTTACACCAAGTGTTAAAAGGTTATTCCCGATATTAAAAACACCGGACAGCATTTTTAATGCATTTGTAATTTTAAACTGATTGGTGGTAGGAACATCAATACCATTGATATTATTGATTGTAAGCTTACCGAAAGTGCCATTACCTGTTAAGGTTTGCTGGACAGTACCATTTAATACTATTCCATCACCAGAACTACCGTAAACGTGAACAGCATCGTTCAATACATTGCCTTTTACACTGACCGTATTATTGCTTGTGGTAAAAGTGCCGGCACGAAGATCAAGCTCATTTGAAATCAATAATGGGGTATTAGTTCCATTCAAAATCAGGTTATTACTACCTGATTTATCCAGATTGAAGAAGTTGAGTGTAGATCCGTTTCCGGTAATGGTTTGGGTATTGGTTCCTGAAAAATAAGTCGTATTCCCATTTGGCGCAAAGGATCCATTACTCGTTAAGTCACCGTTTAAGATCAAATCTATTCCATTTGCGTTGAACGAAGCTCCAGCATCAATCAGCAATAAACTGGTAAATGTTGCCGGAACAACTTCCAATCTGGCTATTGGATTTTTACCACTTTGGTTATTGATCCTGATTTTTGGAAGTGGTTTTCCAGCATATATACCAATTGTCTGTGAAATCGGTGTTGAACTGTGTCCAATATGAATGTTGGCTAAGACACCTATATTATAGCTAGCAGGATTAAAGTAAAATGCAGCCAACTGAGGATTTGCCTGCGCTCTTGCAATGTACAAATCGCCAGCTGTCATGCTAAATGAACTTCCTGCATTAAGAATTTCGAAAACACCCCGATTATTTGCTGTTGCCCCATTCTGACCTGCCACTACCGTACCACCGGTCTGATTGTAAACAAGTATCCCGGCATCGGATGTGGGACTTCTTCGTATCTGTCCCCCTACAAAAAGATTACCGCTTGATATTGAGATTGTTGCATTGCCTGAAGCAGAGTATTCAATTGGGTTTTCATTGGAGTCATAGGCCATATCAAGTGTACCTCCGCTAATGGTCAGTTTTCCATCAAGTGAAAGACCAGAATTGCCACCCGCCCTAACATTTCCCTGCAAAATTGTGAGGCCTGCAGTGGACGGAATTTCAAAATAGTCATTCCCGGTTGTAAGGTTAAGATTCCGGGAAACATTGGAATTGTTAGAGATAAAAGTTCCGTTTTTAAGCTGTAATGCTTTTGGTACACCTACTCCTGAGGTCGGTCCGTTTAATACATAATCGGTATTAAACTGGGCAGTCGATGACTGGTTGGTCCCTTTATTCACGACCAATCGGTAAAGATCAGGAATGACACCATTCACACGGGTATAAGTCATGCTGTTTGCACCATCAAGGTAAAGTGTAATCCTATCGTTGCTTACACCACTCCACAAATCCAATCCATTCGACGAAATTGCGGATGTTCCCTGAATTATGTTGCCCTCCACATGTAGCTCATGGTCAACCAAAGGCAGTATGGCATCCGGATTTAATACCTGAATAATACTATTGGTATTTTTCATAATCAGATCCCCCTTTACATTGATCTTGCGCGCATTGCCACTGTTCCCAAAGTTAAGCTGTGCCCCACCGCCAGAATTTTGGCTTTCGAACATCACCAGATTACGGCCTACATTGATATCACCGGTTGTTCCGGTGGGAAGGATCAAATTTACATTGCCCAATAATTCAACATTCCCAGTGGTTGTCAAGGTATTGGCAAAAGTGAAATTCCAGTTATTTGCTCCCCAGATATCATTTGAAACATACAAATTAGGAAACAAAGCTGGGGTTTTGCTGATCACCCTGTTATCCGTAAAATTTTCGTAAATAACATAAGATGAATCCTGACGTGCAAAGTCGCCAATGTCCATAATCGTATAATCAGGATCCGATTGTCTATTCCAGAATAGTCCTTCTCCTTTTACTAACTTTGCCGTAAGGATTCCGTTGTCTGTATTTCCATTGGCATCATAATCATCTGTTCCATTAATAGTCAGTGTAGGTCTGAACTGAAAATTCGAACGATATACACGTGCTACAGGATTACCTGAAGCATCTGTCATTTTTGTAAATACAACTTCTGCAATCTGTCGGGTATCAGTCACCCAAATGCTATGCGGTTGGCCTCTTAGATTTGCAGCCCTGTTCGTGTCGGTCCATGGAATCCAGCCAATTACAGCCACATCTCCAGCCCCAGGAATTGTTCCTGCTACCGGTTGACGGCTATCATGAGGGCTGTATAATGGATTCAACAAGGTACTTTTGGTCCAGGAATTCGAATTGTTCCACATTGCTTCCTGTGTGTAATCCCGGGTATAATAGATGACCACACTACCCGTAAACCTTGCTGCTACCCCTGTTGTGTAATTGGCATTTTCGATAGGAATCCCGACCGAAGCTGGGGAGAAAAGTCCATTGGTACTTGTTCCATTGATCGTAATAAAACGGGAATTGCCTCCAGCACCAAAGGCCTTGATAACATCATTTTGTGCCAATGCTTCATATGACCGTGTGTAAGGGTTTTCATCCAACACTTTACCTGGGACATAATTTGCTTCGTTCACGGCAGCCGAAATTAAGTCAACATTCGCTACCCCTTTTTGGTTCCGATAATAGAAGCGATAGGCTACAGTGGGTGCTGTGGTAAAATCACTATGCGAAACACGCCAGTAATGTTGCAAGACTTCCCCACCGGTTTGATTGGTAGTTTGTAAGGAGCCAAGAACAGGACGTATGGTCACATAACCATCATCATTGTAATTCTTGACTACCATTTGCGCAGGGCGAAAATAAAGCGTTGTTCCTCCGTTAGTGGTAAATCCGATTGGATAGGTAACCGGTCCAAAATTATTAATAATGTTATTTTGATTCTCTGTTTGCGAATTTGCAGTTATTTTTAAAGTAAGACCTCCATCGCTTGCCTTCCCGTCGGTAAAAATCATCGAATTAGCAGTGTAACCATTATCAGCAACTGTTAAGTAACTATTCAATAAGCTATTATCAAACAGGCCATTTTCCAAATTCCAAAGGTTATCCACCTTCAGGTTGTAGCCTTTGAGGTAAATAAGTCCCTTAACATATTCCATGCGTTCGATATAGGTGTCGCTTGTCAGGGTTACTTTTGCCGGAGGGGTTACATTTACCTGCACATTACCAAAGACAGCGCCCTCACTTGTAGTAAGTGTAAAAGCTGGATTTTCGACCATTTGTATTTGGGCGCGGCTTGGTGTGACACCAGGAAACCAGGTGCCCATACGTCCATTATTCGTAATTGCTCCCCATGTTCGGATGGTATATAGATTCTGGTTGAGAATTCCTGAAAGCACGGATGCATCGCCATTTACATCTATTGCAACAGATTCATTTGCCCTGTCCGCCCCTGCTGTCAGTTTAATCTCATATCCCGCAGTTCTGTCTATTACCAATTTACCCAATTCTAAGGCTGTTGAGCTATCTCCATAATAAATAGTCTCTATAGCGTCAGTTCCCGCTGTTTTATTAAAATAGGTCGTGTTTCGGTCTGAAGGTTGGTTTGCAATCGCATCGTATGGATAGTTCCCTCCGCTAACCGCCTTGTAAGTTGCCCCTTTCTCAACAGTAAACGATCCCCCAATATATACGTCATTCGGAACAGTGGTGAATGGATCAAAAGTTATTGTCGGATAGGAAGATCCGCCTGATTCTTGTCCCCAAAGCTTAAAATCGTTCAGCACGTATAAAGGCTGGGTCGCCACGTTAATATTCGATGGGCCAATATTTGAAGCAGGGCCAAGCTTAAAAAATTTGGATGTCGGGCTACTGTTCCTAAATTCAAGATTCCAGAATGGTGAGCGTGATGTAATTAGAAAGTCCTGATTTGCAGATGTTTCCCCGATAACAGTTCCTCCAGTAATTTTGATGTTATCGGGGTCGGAATTTACTAAAATTGAGCCGTTACCCAGTGATGTATTGACTTTTAGCGTACCGCCACTCATATTGAATACACTGGCAGTGCTAATAAGGCTAAATACATAAAAATCAGTATTGGTCGTTCCCCCAAGTACATTTACCGATCCATTTGATTGAATATAAGCACCGTTATTGTTGTAAAAACTCACATCTGACGTTCTGATCTGGTTCGCATTGACTGTTCCTCCCTCAACATTCAATACCCCATTTTTGCAAAGTGTAATGCCATTGGGGATTTTTGCTTCAAGAACTCCGGTGGTTGTTTTAATCTTTCCATAGGTTGCAATTGTCTGACCGCTATTCTTCTGCACTGTTCCTTCATTGATCCAAAGTTGAGCAGCTTCAGAGATATTATAAGTATCTGCAATAGAGAGTACTGGAATAGCAACACTATTTCCGATCCTCACCGTTCCACTTACAAGGCCCAAAGCATTGGCGTTGTCGGAAAGTTGGGCAGCGATAGGGTGATTTTCATTGGCAAATCCCAGAAGATTGAAGTTTGCAATTGCTGTTGCATCAATATTAAGGATAAAAGTTGGGTCAAGTCCCTTGTTGATTTTAATTCGATAGAAATTGGTAACTCCCCTACAGAAAATATTTTGTGTGGCATCTGTATTTAAGAAGTTGGCATCTACAATTCCATCAACAGCTTCCTGAGCATAATTCGCAGTAACCCGGTTGGTAAATTTCACTTCTCCACTATTTGTAAAGTTCCCATAGATATTCAACTGGTGCCGCGCATTGGCCGATCCTGTTGCAATCTTTCCTGTTGTGGCTACGGTAATACTTCCATTTACATTGATAATTAAAGGATTCGTTGACGTATTATTGTTTATTTTAAAAGTCCCATTCGTCACAGTAAGGCTACCGTTGAGTGTGTAATTTGCCAACAGGGTCAGGATATTATCAGTCTGCATACTTACATAGACATTGAAAAAGGTTCGTGCCGTTGTTAAGTTTCGTGTAACACCATAATATTCAACGGTTCCTTCACCTTGTCCAGCAGAGATAAAATCTGTGGGATCCCCGGAAGGGAAATTATCACCTGCCAGGCGAATACGACCTGTGCCTGCAATGATGATAAAAGAGTGGCCAATTGTTAAACCAAAATCAAGTGTCCCGATTACAGTTAACCTGTTGTTTATTTTATTGTTCGTTGGAACAGTAACTGTTCTCCCCGACAATACAACAACTTCATCTAAAAGTGATGTGGGAGAGGTCGTAGGAGTCAGACCATCAGGGTTTAAGAGTTGAGAACCTGAAGGATCAAGTGTCCAGACTGAGGGATCATCCCAGTTGCCGCTTTTCATC
Organism: uncultured Bacteroidia bacterium; assembly: GCA_903927965.1. Classification (GTDB taxonomy): domain Bacteria; phylum Bacteroidota; class Bacteroidia; order Bacteroidales; family Prolixibacteraceae; genus JAAFHB01. Next base: position 28,084 of record CAIYPA010000090.1, read on the forward strand.
GAGTAAAAAACCTTCTTATCGGGTACGGTTCCCGTGCATCCAGAACTAAGGACTGTTAATGAGGTGGATGCTGTCTGAATTGAACAACCGCTAGTGGCTGGTAAAGTATAAGTCACTAAATAAGTGCCTGCGGTACTGGTGCCCGGCGTTATATCCCCAGTTGAACTGCTAATTGTCAATCCAGCAGGAGTTGCTGAATAAGTACCACCTGAAGTTCCTGTTCGGGTAACTGGCTGAGGTGATCCAATTGTCTTGCAGAACGGAGTTCCAATATAGGAAATAGTCGCTGCCGGTACTGTGGCAATGGTTACTGAAGTATTTGCAGTTAGGACTCCGCAGCCGCTATTGATTGAATAGGTATAAGTTACCAAATAGGTTCCAGGTAAACTTGATATTGGAATGATCGCACCGGTACCTGAATCTAAAGTTAATCCGGGGGTTGAGCTAAAAATCCCACCAGTATAATTTGCCGTGCCAGTTAATGTAACTGCTTGTGAGGTTGAGAGATTGCTACAAAAGGGTGATGCGGAATATACAATTGTTGCTGTTGGTAAAGTGCTTATGGTAACCGTCGTAGTTGTTGTTTGCACCGGACAAGCGCCAGTTGCAGCCATTGTGTAGGTGACAGTATAGGTACCAGCCGAACTCGTAGAGGGTACGATTGCACCTGTCGAACTGTTAATGGTTAGCCCGGTAAGAGTTGCGGAAAAGATTCCTCCGGTTGTGCCAGAAAGAGTAACAGGCTGTGCAGTAGCAACTGTTTTGCAAAATGGATTTCCGGCATAGGAAATCGAAGCAGAAGGAATAGTTGTAACAGTTGCTGTATGTGATGCAGTTTTGGGTCCGTTACAACCAGCGGCACTTGCAGTAATTGTTGTCGTCCCACTCCATCCTGAAACATAGGTCACCTCACCGGTATTTGGGACGATCGAGTTTCCACCTGCCAAAGTTGTGGCATCTAAAGTGTAAGTTATTCCGGTTGTATTCGTTGCGTTTGCAGAATAAGTTACTGTTCCTGCCCCCTGACAACGTGAAGAAGTAGCCCCCAAAGTAAATACCGGAGTTCCAACAGTTGCATTACTTGTTACTGTATGTATTGAAGTTGCCGGACCATTACATCCTGTTGCACTTGCAGTTATTACAGAAGTTCCGGTCCAGGTGGCCAAATACGTTACTGCGCCGGTCGCGGCTACTATGGTATTTCCTGCAGTTCGGCTTGTTGCATCCAGAGAGTAAGTTAAACCTGTTGAATTTGTTGCAGTTGCTCCATAAGTAATTGTTTGGGCAGATTGGCAACGGGCTGAGGTGGTACCAAGTGTAAAAACCGGATTGCCAACAGTAGCTGTAACATTTATTGTACCTGTTGCAGTGATTGTCCCGCAACCTCCTGTCAATGTAACCGTATAAGTGAATGTTCCTGAGGCAGTTGGTGTACCACTAATTGTTACCGTATTTGAAGCCCAGTTTCCGGTTACTCCAGCTGGAAGCCCAGAAACAGATGCTCCCGTTGCGCCTGCGGTTGTGTAAGTGATATTTGTGATCGCCGAATTGATACATTTGGTCTGAGTGTTCGTTCCAGCTGCAGAACTTAGGGTTATGGTGCCGTTCGCCGTTACAGTAATCGTTCCAGTAGCGGTTATTTGGGTACAGGTTCCTGTGGTTGTAACTGAATAATTGAATGTGCCTGCAGCAGAGGGTGTTCCGCTTATGGTAAAAACACCTGCATTATAAGCTCCTGAAACCCCTGTTGGCAAACCGAATACACCTGCTCCTGTAGCACCGCCAGAAACAGCATATGTGATATTTGTGATCGGATTGTTGATGCAGGTTGTTTGCGCATTTGTTGCCACAGCCGATGTTAATGAAATCACTGCATTAGAGTTGACCACCTGTGTTTTGGAAGCTGTTGCTGCTCCACAAGTTCCGCCACTGGTTGTTAAAGTCAGGGTTGCTGTTCCGCTGTAGCCGACTGGTGGTGTCCAGGTAGCATTGAGGGTTGTGGCATTGGGACTAAAAGTTCCCCCGGCATTGCTAGACCACGTACCCCCTGTTGCTGAACCTCCAACCGAACCTCCAAGCGCTGCCGAGGTTCCCCCCTGGCAAATGGCTGCCAAAGCAGAACCTGCATTGGCAGTTGGCAATGGATTGACGGTAATTGTCCCTGTTGCAGAAACCGTTCCGCATCCACCTGTCAATGTGACGGTGTAATTGAAAGTGCCCGAAGCAGTTGGTGTGCCACTAATTGTTACAATATTCGAAGCCCAGTTGCCGGATACCCCTGTTGGCAGCCCAGAAACAGATGCACCAGTGGCACCTGTGGTTGCATAAGTGATATTTGTTATCGGCGAATTATTGCATTGGGACTGACTGTTTGTTCCTGCGGCAGAACTCAAGGTGATGGTGTTGTTGGCCGTTACAGTAATCGTTCCCATAGCAGTTATTTGGGTACAGGTTCCTGTTGTTGTTACTGTATAATTGAATATTCCAACAACTGATGGTGTTCCGCTGATCGTAAATATACCTGCATTGTAAGCCACTGAAACCCCTGTCGGTAAACCTGTTACCCCTGCACCGGTGCCACCGCCAGAAACAGCATAGGTAATATTAGTAATCGGATTATTGATACAAACCGTTTGTGCATTTGTGTTTGCAGCGGATGTTAATGAAATCACTGCACTAGGGTTGACCACTTGTGTCTTTGATGCAGTTGTTGTGCCACAGGTTCCGCCACTTGTTGTTAAAGTCAGGGTTGCTGTTCCGCTGTAGCCGACTGGTGGTGTCCATGTAGCATTGAGGGTTGTGGCATTGGGAGTAAAAGTTCCACCGGCACTACTTGACCATATTCCGCCTGTTGCAGAACCTCCAACCGAACCTCCAAGCGCTGCAGAGGTTCCCCCCTGGCAAATGGCGGTCAAAGCAGAACCTGCATTGGCCGTTGGCAATGGATTGACGGTAATTGTCCCTGTTGAAGTAACCGTTCCGCATCCACCTGTTAATGTGACCGTGTAATTAAAAGTGCCTGAAGCAGTTGGTGTGCCGCTAATTGTTCCAATATTCGATGTCCAGTTGCTGGTTACCCCTGCTGGCAGTCCGGTAACAGAAGCTCCTGTTGCTCCAGTTGTGGTGTAGGTAATATTTGTGACGGCAGTGTTGATGCATTTGGTCTGACTGTCCGTACCTGCAGCAGAACTTAAGGTGACCGTATTGTTAGGTGTTACTGTTATTGTGGCCGTATTTGCTAATTGGGCAGAACAACCTGTAATCGCTGGGGTTGCCAATACATTGAATGTTGTTGTGGTAGAAAGGGAACCTGTTGGTAATGCAATGGTTCCACCAGTACCTGATACTGCCGCTCCTATTGAAGTTGTTCCATTTCTTAACTGATAGTTTGTCCCAATCACAGATAATGCGATAGTCACATTTGTATTGGTTCCGAAACAGATTGTTCCTGTTCCACCAACTGCCAAACCAATGGCTGGCAGGGGATTTACAGTCAGTGTTGCTGCATTCGATTCATTGTTTGCAACATACGGATTGGGTGAGACATTATTTGTACTGGAAAGGATGGCTTTTCTAATGATATAGTAAGTGCCAGCAACATTAAATGGCGCAACGGTTGTCGTGGGGGTATAGGTTGTCGCACCAGCACCAGCGATATCTGTCCACGGGCCAGTAGGAGAAGAAGTACTATAAGCCCACTGATAACCCGTTCCGGATAGATTAATTCCTGTTGGCAACGTTCCATAGCTATCACCGCTAATGGCAGTCCCTGAATTTCCTAGACAAATATTTTGTATTGTATTGACAGTAAGGTTATTAGCTAATATTTGAGTCAAATTTTGGAAAACCACCCTGTTTTCTCCAAGATTTTCATAAAAATCGTAGATCAGAGAACTGGTACCATTAAGGCTCATCAATACTCCTGGTCTGGAGCTAAATGCCTGGTCGGTCCAATTATTGTATAAAAGTGTTCCATCAACAGTTAGCCTACCACCATCATCAGAACCAAGATCGACAATGTATAATCCTTTTTTAGTGGAATTCATTCTGTATCTGACAGAAAATTGTTCAGTATAAATCGATCTTGTTGTTGAATTAGAGGTAATGTTAAAACAATTTAGAGCACCACCAAAGTTTTGATCGAATATTTCAGCTTCAGTATAATTACCAAAATAAGTATTCAGATTTGTTCCATCATATACATGCCCAATCCAGGTATTTGTACCTGTTGCATTTTGATTGTCGGATGAAACCGTTGGGAAAGAAGCAGTAACCTGAGCACGCGAACTTTCACATCCTGCCACGCTTAGAATGGAAACCCAATAATTGGTTGTTGATCCAAGAACAGGAGTCACAAAATTATTATCAGCGTTATTGGTACTGGTTTTTAACAAATTTCCACCAGTTCCCGCATCATACCATTTGTATGTTTCACCTGTTAAAGCTCCAGATGCCAACAATGTAGCTGTCGATCCAATACAAATAGCTGATCCAGTCCCAACTGGTGCCGAAGGTGTTAGATTTATATTCATCGTAACAGTACCTGATGTTGCCGGATTACCTGTTGCGCAAGTTGCATTTGATGTTAAAACACAGGCAACCAAATCATTATTTAAAGGAGTATAAGAATAAGTTGCACTGTTGGTTCCCGCATTGCTACCATTTACTTTCCATTGATAAATTGGGGTTGTTCCGCCATTTGTTGGATTTGCTGTAAAAGTGACAGAAGTTCCGGAGCAAACTGGATTGGTTGAAGACGCTATATTTAAACTGACTGGAAGATTTGCATTAACAGTAACAGTATGTGTTGCAGATTTTGGCCCATTGCAGCCTACTGCAATCACAGTTATGATGCTTGAACCATTCCAGCTTGTTGTAAAGCTTACTGTTCCTGTAGCTGCATCAATGGTATTTCCACCTATTAAAGATGCCGCATCAAGACTATATGTTATTCCACTGTTGTTGGTAGCAGTAGCACTGTAAGTTACAGAACCGGATCCCTGACAGCGTGATGAAGTAGTTCCAAGTGCAAAAACAGGATCTCCAACTGTTGGCGTTACTTCTATTGTTGCAGTTCCTGTTATCGTATTTGGGCAGCCTGGTGTGGTCTGATAAACGACACTTACAAGATTATAGGCATAAATTCCTGATGCATTTGTTGAAGCGGTTAACGCTGACGAAGAACTTGCTCCGATGTTTATTGTGGTTTGGTTGGCACCATTGATATTGTAAGTAACAGTTATGGGCAAAGGTTGAGGGTTGATAAATGTAATACTAGGATTTGGTGAATTTTGACATACAGTGGTTGAGCCGCTGATTGATGCTGTTGGTAATGCCTTAATAACCAATGTTCCATTATTATATGTTATAATATAATTATTGAGACCTGATCCAGTTGCATTGGTAGCAATTATACCATAACTTCCTACTGTGGCAGTGGTTCCACTACCTGTACTTGATAAGGTGACATTTGTGATTATGTCGCCAGCAGCCAAACCAACCGAGGTATATTCAGACCCATTAAAACTAAATGTCTGACCATAGCATTTTGTCTGGTTCCCGGCGGTGATGGCCAAAACGGCCTTGTTGACCGTGAAGGGGAGGGCAGCGGAGGTCGCCGTGTTGTAGTTCGCATCGGAGGCAACAGTGGCAACGACCTGATACGTCCCCGCACCCGTTGGTGGTGTTGCAGTGGCGGCATAGGTGGTGCTTCCCGTCCCCGAGTAGCTGTAGGTCACCGCCCCCGTTGAACCGCCCACCGTTGAAGTTGAAGGCCCCTGTGCCAAACCGGTATATGTCAGGCTGGTAGTCCCTGTTGCTGTGATGGTTGAGCTGGCTTTTGTGATGGTGATGCTCCCTGTGGTAGGCGCAAAGGTGTAGTTTGACGCTGCAAGCCCTGTAACCAAA
>CAIYPA010000091.1 GCA_903927965.1 uncultured Bacteroidia bacterium
ATTGTTGACAAAGTTGCCGATCCAACCGACCAGTCAATAACGCATAAGAAACGGGAAATGCAGATTACTTTCGACGATGGTACTGTGAAAACGATGACCGAACTTTTGGGTGCAAATATTGACAATGTTGATACTCTTTTCACTGCAATGCGTTCGGTATGGTTTGCAACCTCGATTATCGACTGGATTGCCTGGGATATCTATACCAAGAAGTAGCTTCAAAGCGTTTATTAACCATTTATAATTTATTAAGTTTGGCCATGCCCTTTGTCGGGGCATGGCTTTTTTTATTACTTGTATTTTGTACCAAAGGTAATTTCCACGATATCATCCCTGAACAAATTGATGGTTTCGTTGATACTTTATCACCTTTTACTGATCTTTGTTAATAATCTATCAATGTACATGTATCTTTAAGGCATAATATTAAACGGGCACTTTTAAGCCTCCCATAATCATCAAAAATTGAAAATGAACAAGAACACCAACATCCATTTATTTGAGTCTCTCCTGATTGGGGTACTGTGGTTGGGCATTTTCTCAATCCCTTTTTTCACCCAGCGTGCCAACAACTATTTTGATTGGAGCACAATGTTGATGGATTGGATGCGGATCTTCTTTTTCTTTACAGTATTTGTGGTAAATACCACCTTGCTCGTCCCAAAATTTTTGCTGACGAAAAAGTATTCGATGTACATCGTTTCCTCTGTCGTTATGATTTTCGTATTTGCGGCACTCGGCATTTTTTTAAAGGTGATCTTATTTCCACCTCCGGAAGCGATGCCACCAATGAATCTTGGACCTGGTACACCCCCGATGGAATTAAGCCCGGGAATGCCCGCGCCATTGGGATATCGTCCCGAAAGCCAGCCTGTAAAAGAGTCTTTGTTTATGGCCCTCTCTGCCAATGTAGTGATATCATTTCTGATCGTTGGCAGTAGTACGGCGTTAAAAGTAATTTCTCAATGGTTATTCGAAGAGAACAGGCGGAAAGATGTCGAAAAAGAACAACTCAAAACCGAATTGGCCCTTTTAAGGCACCAGGTAAGCCCACATTTCTTTATGAATACGTTAAATAACATCCATGCGCTGATCGATATCAATAAGGAAGATGCAAAAGACACAGTCATCCGTTTATCGACAATGATGCGTTATTTGCTCTACGATACCGCCCATGGACGCACAAGCCTTAGGAAAGAGATCAATTTTATAGAAAGCTATGTCTCCCTGATGCGGTTGAGGTTTTCCTCCAAAGTGTCAGTTACGGTCGATGTGCCAAAGCAGATCCAGGATATCCAGATTCCGCCAATGCTCTTCATCTCTTTTCTTGAAAATGCATTCAAACATGGCGTAAGCTATCAGCATGAGTCTTTTGTCCTGTTCAAACTGGATATTGTCGAACAGCGGTTAAATTGTACCATAAAAAACAGCAAACATGCCAACAAGGAGATAAGCGATTCAATTTATTCCGGTATTGGCCTCACAAATGTGAAGAAGAGCCTGGAACTTCTTTACGAAAAGGATTATACCCTGGAAATTGTTGACAATGAAAATGACTTTACTGTAAATTTAAGTGTACCATATCATGAAAATTAACTGTTTAGCAATTGATGACGAACCTTTGGCTTTGAAGCAGATAGGTTCATACATCGAACGGACACCTTTTCTTGAACTTGTGTCCCTGTGTTCAAGTGCCGTTGAGGCAATGAAGTACCTGGTCGATGATAAAATTGACCTTATGTTTGTGGATATCAACATGCCCGATCTGAGCGGGATGGAGTTTGTGCAATCGCTGGGAAAAAAACCACAGGTTGTTTTTACCACTGCCTATAGCGAATATGCCATTCAGGGTTTTCAGGTGGACGCACTTGATTATTTACTGAAGCCGATCAGTTATGCTGTTTTTCTAAAGTCTGCCAATAAGGTAAAAGCCTGGTTTGAATTGAAAAACAGGCCATTGGATAATCAACAAGCTTCTCAGGACTACCTGTTTGTGAAATCGGATTACAAGTTGATCAGGATCATGCTTTCTGACATCAGTTATATTGAAAGTTCAAATGAGTACATTACGATCCATCAGACCCTTGAAAAACCGGTGACTACCCTTATGCGGCTGAAATCGATGGAAGAACAGCTTCCCGAAAAATTGTTTATGCGGGTTCACCGCTCGTTTATTGTCAATCTCGAAAAAGTAAAGGTGATCGAGCGCAACAGGATCGTCTTCGATGCCAAGACCTATATTCCGATTGGGGATCAATACAAAGAAAAATTTCAGCAGTTTGTCGATAAATCCTTTCCGGTTTGAACCATAGTGCTTTCCTTAATGTAGTATAGGCACAAAAACATTGTCATATTAACAATCATTTTAAACCCAAAGGCATGAGATTAAAAAAAAATATAGCAACAAGCGAAGCCGGATTTATTTTCAATCCGGGGACAGGCGATTCTTACTCCTCCAATCCCATTGGATCTGAGATCTTGTCCCACCTTAAAGAGGATATTGACCGCAAGGAATTGATCGATTTGATTTGTTCAAAATATGATGTTGACAGGATCCAATTTGAAAAGGATATCGATGATTTTATTTCACAACTGACTGACAATAACTTACTTGATGATTAACAACTCTAACCATGAAATTTAATGGAAAACAGAAATTAGTAATTGCTGTGACCGGACTCAATGCGATCGACAGTCCGGGTCCCGGTGTGGCCGTGATCCGTGCGATCAGGGAATGTCCCGATTTCGATGTTCGGATCATCGGGCTTAGTTACGAAGCCCTCGAACCAGGGATCTATATGCACGATATCGTTGACAAAACCTATCAGATTCCCTATCCATCGGCAGGTATAGAGCCTTTACTTGACAGGATCCGGGATATTCATGAAAGGGAGAATATTGATTTGGTAATCCCAAATTTCGATGCCGAGTTGTTCAATTTTATTAAAATCGGACCGCAACTCCGAAATTTGGGCATCCATTCCTTCCTTCCCGATCTTGAACAGTTCGAGGCCAGGCACAAAATGGAACTTTACGAATTTGGAAAGAAACACGGTATGTTGGTCCCTGCCGACCGCCTCATTTATCACTCATCAGATTTGGCAAAAGCTGCCGAGGAGTTGCAATATCCCCTGGTCGTAAAAGGGAAATATTACGATGCAACAATTGCCTATACAAGCGAACAGGCACAAAAGGCTTTTAACCAGTTAAAATCCAAATGGGGTTTACCGATTATAGTTCAGGAGTTTATAAATGGAATAGAGATTAACATTGCTGCCCTGGGGGATGGGGAAGGGAATACAATCAGCGTAGTTCCTATGCGAAAACTATACATTACCGACAAGGGGAAGGCTTGGGCCGGTATCACGATCGATGATTCAAGTTATACAAATCTTGCCCGCAAATTCATCAAGGCGACCAAATGGCGCGGTGGTTGCGAGTTGGAAGTAATGCAAACCAAAGATGGGAAACCTTATATCATGGAAGTGAACCCACGTTTCCCGGCATGGATTTACCTTACTGCGGCAGCAGGCCAAAATCAACCTGCTTCACTTGTAAAAATGGCTATGGGTGAAAAAGTTGAACCGTTTACTACTTACAGTGTAGGGAAAATATTTATACGTTATTCGTGGGACCTGATTACTGATGTTAGTGAATTCCAAATTATTTCAGGAACAGGAGAATTGTAGATAATCCATTAATACTAAATTAAACTTACAAATATGGAAAAATTGAAATATGAAAGACCAGTGATCAAAAAACTGATTACAGGTTTCACCAATAAATTTGGAAGCCAGTCGAAGAATGAGGCGGTCACACATATTGAGAGTGTCAATGTGAACGAACTCATCGGTAAATATGGTTCACCGCTTTTTGTCCTTTCAGAACGGCAAATTCGCCGCAACTATCAGAATGCGACAAGGATTTTCAGGACACGTTATCCCAAAGTACAATTTGCCTGGTCGTACAAAACGAATTATCTGAATGCCGTATGCCGCGTGTTTCATCAGGAAGGCTCATGGGCCGAAGTTGTTTCAGGATTCGAGTACGATAAAGCCATTGCGAACGGAGTTCCGGGCAACAAAATCATCTTTAATGGACCGGATAAGAAAGATGAAGAACTGATCAGGGCTGCCCGTAACAATTCTCTGATCCACATTGACCATTTCGATGAATTGTACACCCTGATCAAGCTGAGTGATGAGTACCAGTTGAAACCATTGGTTGCGATCCGCGTCAACATGGATACCGGCATCTATCCCAAGTGGGACCGTTTCGGTTTTAATTTCGAAAATGGGCAAGCATGGAATGCGATTACCCGTATCCTGAACAGTGAAAACCTTAACTTGGTTGGACTGCATTGCCACATCGGCACCTTTATGCTCACGACCAGTGCCTATGCAATCGCTGCCAATAAGTTGTGCGAATTGGCATGGAGCCTCAAAGTAAAGCACAACAAAACAATCCAATACCTTGATTTGGGTGGTGGCTTCCCGTCCACAAATACCTTGAAAGGTTCTTATCTGCCTGGTACGGATACGGTTCCATCGATCGATCAGTTTGCCGACGCGATAACTGATGTGATCCTTAATTATGGTTTTAAGCAGGAAGACCTTCCTTTATTGATCCTCGAAACGGGCCGGGCGTTGATTGACGATGCCGGTTACCTACTTGGAACTGTGTTGGCCAACAAGCGCCTTTCGGATGGCCGGCGGGCAACCATTCTTGATTTTGGGGTCAATTCACTTTTTACATCATTCTGGTATGAACACAAAGTTAGCCCTGCCCAGGAAAGCGGTCAACATACGGAAGAAACTATATTGTATGGTCCTTTGTGCATGAATATTGATGTGATCCGCGAGAATATTACTTTGCCTCTTCTCCAGAAGGGTGACCGTCTGGTTGTCCACAAAGTTGGCGCATACAACATGACCCAATGGATGCAGTTTATCACGCTTCGTCCAAATGTTGTGATGATCGATAAGGACAACAACACCCATGTGATCCGGAACGCTGAAACACGTGAATACATTGAATCGGCTGAACTAATTCCGCCACATTTAACCAATGCCTAAACAAAAATGTCGATTAAAAAATCCTATACGATATTTCGTGAAATCATTTGGCCTGCAACGCTGAACAGTTATTCAGTCATCTTCTTTCTGAACAACAAGGTTTTTGCCGGAGGTTTGATACTGATCACGTTTTTTAATTTTTTCGCGGGGTTGAGCGGTTTAATCGCTACATTGACCAGTGTATTGATTGCCAACATAATGGGGTTTGACAAACTTCAATTGAAAAAAGGTTTGTTTAGCTTTAATGCCTTGCTTACCGGAATCGGAATGGGAACTTTTTTTGACCCCGGGACAGTTTACTTCAGCCTATTGCTGCTTGCATCACTACTGACGTTGATCCTTTCTGTAACTTTAAGCGGCTGGTTTGAGAAATATGGATTGCCACATCTGAGTATTCCATTTGTGATCAGCTTCTGGTTTATCGTGTTGCCGTCTTCATTGTTCGAAAACCTTGGCCTTACACAACGTAATGTTTACTGGATCAACGAGATGTACACAATTGGAGGCAACAACTTGCTCAATTTTTTCCAAACTGTTGATAATCTTTCTATTAACAATTCGCTGGATATCTATCTTAGGTCGATGAGTTCAATAATTTTCCAAAACAACATCATTGCAGGTATTTTGATAGCTGGATTGTTGCTTTACAGCTCAAGGATTGCCTTTTCATTAACCGTGATCGCTTACATTTCTGCCTCAATGTTTGCTTCCTTCACAGGCTCCGAAGCTGCAAGTATTTCTTACTATAACATTGGGGCCAATTACATGATGGTGGCCCTGGCAATTGGGGGTTTCTTTGCGATTCCTTCCAGGTATTCCTATCTCTGGACCGTCCTGTTGGTGCCGCTCACTTCGCTTGTGTTGTTGTTTATGACAAAATTCTTTGCTGGAATTCATTTGCCCATATTTTCATTGCCATTTTCATTCGTGGCTATTCTGTTCATATACTTCCTGAAGTTGAGGAAAAACCCTACAAATCTGATACTTACCCCCATTCAGCACTATTCTCCCGAAGTCAATTTGTATTCCTATTCCAACAATAAAAGCCGGCTTTCAAACTTGCTCTATTTCCCGCTCCATGTTCCTTTTTGGGGAGAATGGATGGTGAGTCAGGGTCACGATGGAAAATATACCCATAAAGCGGAATGGGGCAAAGCATTTGACTTTGTTTTGCTTGACGAAGAGAAAAAAAGTTTTCGTTCGCGCGGCCTTTTGTGTGAAAATTACTACTGTTTTAACAAACCCGTGCTGGCACCGGCAGATGGGGTCGTTGAAGCCATAGTTGATCAGTTTGATGACAACGACATCGGGAAAGTAAATGTTGTAAATAATTGGGGCAATACAATTATAATCAGGCATTTGCCTGAACTGTTCACACAAATCTCGCATCTCCGTAAGGGGACTTTTAAAGTGGCAAAAGGCGACCAGGTCAAACGGGGCGATTTGCTGGCCCTCTGTGGAAATTCAGGCCGGTCACCGGAACCTCACATTCATTTTCAGGTGCAATCTTCGCCCAATCTGGGTGCAAAAACCCTTGACTATCCATTTGCATATTACTTTTGCCGCGATGAATCGAAAAGTGGGCTACAGTCCTATGCAAAGCCTAAGGAGGGAGAGCTGATCACTGACATCCATACAAGCAATTTGCTTAAATCATCCTTCGGAATGGCCCCGAACACCATGTTCAACTTCAGTTACACGATGAATACAGGAATCGAACTGACCGAACAATGGGAATCTTTTACCGACGCATGGAACTATAAGTACCTGTATTGCAAAGCTACCGAATCGGTGGCGTACTATATCAACGATGGGGGAATGTTTTATTTTACGTCATTCTATGGTGATAAAAAGTCGCTGCTCTATTATTTTTATCTCACAGCCTATAAAGTAATATTGGGATATTATGAAGACCTTGTTGTTCTGGATGAATTTCCATTGAATACCCTGCAAAATAAAAAATTAGGTGTTTGGCTTCACGATTTTATAGCTCCGTTCCTCAACCGGATTCATGCCCATTATGGCATGAAATTTGAAAATGCGGATAATGTTTTTGATCCAACTTCAATTACTTTGAATACAGAGATCAATGTATCGATTTTTGGAAAGACCCGTCTGGAAAGCTCGGGCCGCATTACTTTAGAAGACAACCAGATAAAAGGCTTTTCTTATACCAATAAAAACATTAAAATTGAAGCAATATGTATAAATGTCTGATCCTTGCGTTTTTATTTTTTCCACTCTTGGTAAAATCGCAGGAGAATATCACTTTTCAGCAGGTCGATAGCCTGACTTACCAATACTTCATCAAGGGAAATTGGAAGGAACTGATCAATCTGTCCAAAAGATACGAACCAATGGGAATTCAGTCCAAAGTCCTTTTTCAGCGTGCCGGGTACGCCTATTTTGTGACAGCCGATTATACCATGGCAAGAGAACAATATGAAAAGGCGCTTAAGTTTGATTTGGGTGATCAGGTTACGCTCGAATATCTCTATTACTGTGGGTTGAATCTTGGTTCTCAGGAATCGGCACGTTATTATGCACAAAATCTCTTTCCTGAAACGCAGAAACGGTTGGAAATTGCAAGCTTTAAGGCTGTTGACGAGTTGGATGCGGAACTGAACTACAAATCCAATGATGCAACCACACGGTCCGATCCTTCCTATTATAGGGTTGGTATCAAAACACAGTTGGGTTATCGGCTATCCTTATATCAATCAGTTTCCTACTATGGACAAACAATAGATGGCAGCCGCACCAAACAACCCGAATATTTTGCCTTGTTAAAATGGAAAGTGACACCAAAAATCCAGTTAAAGGGTGCCTTTCATGGAATTAATACAAAAATATTGAGCTATAGTTATCCGGCTTATCTGGGTTTTCTGGGAGTATCAACTCAAATCAAACGGTTTAACCTTGAAGGAAATGTGTCGGTTTTATCACTTGATACCGCCACGGTCCAACAATTCGGGATTCAGGCAACAGTAAATCTGCCTGGTAAGTCAGGAGTGTATCTTACAAGCGGATTAACCGGTATTGCAGAAAACGGTACTTCAAGAGCGGTATTTTCTCAATCTGTCGGATTAAAATGTCTGAAGAATCTTTGGGCTGAAGGAAATGTAACTTTGGGCAATCTCAACAATTACAACAACCTCAACGCCCTATATGTCTATAATGCTTACGACCCAACCGTTTTCCGGACCGGGATGACCCTGTTTTATTTGCTTAACAAACACATTGCCTTAATTGGTAATTTTACATATGATCAGAAGGAATTTGGAAATAATTTGAATAATAATCAATACTACAATCAATTATCATTATCAGGAGGAATAAAATGGAAACTATGAGAAAATTTACATTAATAGCGGGACTTTTTCTGATTTCAGCAATTGCATTTGCTCAGACGAATTCAGAGTTGCAAACAGCTTTCAGCAAAAGCTATGTAGCTGAAAATGCTGGTAATTATTCTGCGGCGATCAACGAGTTAAAACCGGTATATCAAGCCGATAGTTACATTGCCAATATCAGGTTGGGATGGCTGAATTATCTTTCAAAGCAATATACCGAATCCATTTCGTACTTTGAAAAGGCAATTGCCCTGAAGCCCTATGCAATTGAGGCCCGTTTGGGATGTGTGCGCCCTTTGAGTGCCATCGAAAATTGGGAAAAGGTAAAAAGCCAGTATCTTGAGATCTTAAAGATTGATCCCCAGAATACAACCACGAATTATTGGTTGGGTGTAATCTATTATAATAGAAAGGATTATAAATCGGCCACAAAGCTTTTTGAGAAGGTTGTCAATCTTTATCCGTTGGATTACGATTCGGTAATCATGCTAGCCTGGGCAAAGCTCAATAGTGGAAGTCCTGCAGATGCTAAAATATTGTTCCACCAGGCATTGATCATACGCCCAAATGATGCCTCGGCCCTTAGTGGGTTAAAACAGATCAATTAAGTTGTATTTTCCATATGGACGGAATGAATTCCATCCGTACAATATGGGTCGAACCTACGGTTCTCCAAAATGGTAACACTTTGCAGAACCGTAGGTTCGGCACATATTGTAATCCGGGATTTTAATCCCGGGATTTATGTGATCGTTTTACATGGGTAAGATAAACACCGATCAGGATAAGTGCCATGCAAATCAGTTGAAGAAAGGTAATTTTTTCATGGTCCAACAAACCCCAAAGTATGGCAAAGATCGGGATCACATAGGTGACCGATGAAGCCGTTACAGCAGATGAATGACGAATCAGGCTGTTCATCAGCAACAAAGCCAGGGCTGTTCCCATGATTCCAAGCGTGGCCAGTGCCAGCAGGTGAAATGGCCACCCGGTATGTGATGTCACAACTGCCAGGTCGGTGGTCAGAAGGTAAACCAGTGCCACTGGCCCGATAAAGAAAAACGACAAGGAGGTGACCTGGATCCCGTTGAGGTGGGAGAGGTGCGTTTTGATCGTGTTCATGCTGATGGCATAAAAAACGGTTGCCAAAACGATTAAAAATGAGTAGTTGTTGATCACCCCGAACTTGAAACCATCGCCGATCAAGATTAATCCGGCAGCACCCAACAATCCCAAAATCAATCCGGTAGCCTGTGCCTTGTTGAAAATTGTTTTGTGAAAAAGCATCCCGACGATCAGGGTGAACCCGGGAGTCAGGGAATTGAGCATACCCGCCATTGAACTGGTGATGTGCATTTCAGCCACCATAAATAGAAATGCCGGAAAAAAACTTCCGATAAAACCTACAATCAGGAGGCTTCTAAGGTCTTTGATCCTCAGGTTTTTCAGATTCCTTAGGGAAATTGGGAGCAGCACCAGCGAAGCAAACACGATGCGCAGGGCGCCCGACTGTTCCGGGGTGAAACTCTTCAGCCCAATTTTCATCAGGATAAAGGAACTGCCCCAAACAAAGGCAAGCAACATCATGATACCGAACTGAAACCACCGTTTTTCCCAGATCATCGTTATAATGAATTTTAAAGGGGTGAAAGTAATATAAAAGTTTTAGCAGGTGTAGTTACCGAGGATATAATTGATTTCCATAATTCAGACATCGCAGAATCTTTATATGAAAGACTGTACAACATTGCGATAATTCTTTCGGGTATGGATGAATAATGACTACTTTTGGGATTGAAAAATAATATTTCAACTACATTATGTATTCAATAAAGGCTATTTAATATATTTGCTATGCCAAAACTAAAAGTCTTTATCAGCAGTGTTCAATCAGAGTTTGCCACAGAAAGGCAAAGATTGTTTGATTATTTGCACAGCGACCCGTTGCTAGGGTTATTTTTTGAACCTTTTATTTTTGAGAATTTATCTGCTTGCGATCAACGAGCTGATAAATTATACATTAGTGAAGTTGCAAAATGTGATGTTTATATTGGCCTGTTTGGAACGAGTTACGGTTACGAAGATGAGGAAGGTATTTCATCAACCGAACGGGAATTCGACGAAGCAACCCGACAATACAAAACCCGGCTAATTTTCGTTTTAGGCAATCCTGATTTACCGCGTCATGCTAAAATGTCCCAGCTCATACGAAAGATTGGCATCGACCTTGTCCGCAAACGTTTTAATTCTGCAGATGACCTCAATTCAGGAGTCTATGCTTCGTTAGTCAATTACCTGATGGAAAAAGAGATAATCAGGATAGGACCATTTGATGCAACTTATAATACATCAGCAAATCTGGAAGATTTGGACCGCGAAAGAATTAAGGAGTTTGTGCATATTGCCAGGGCAAGGAGAGGTTTTCCTCTTGCAATAGAATCTACACCTGAAAATATCCTCACACATCTTGGTTTAATCTCTGGCAATCGGGTCAGCAATGCTGCAGTATTGTTATTTGGTAAACGGCCTCAACGCTTTTTTATTACCTCAGAAGTGAAATGTGCCCATTTTCATGGTTATGATGTGGTAAAACCAATTCCAGCTTATCAGGTTTATAAAGGAGATGTCTTCCAGTTGGTGAATCAGGCCGTTGATTTTGTATTGTCCAAAATAAACCTTTCTGTGGGAACACGCGATGAAAGCACGCAAGTGCCTATTGATTATGAACTTCCACAAGGCGCGGTTTCTGAAGCCATCGTTAACGCCATAGCCCATCGTGACTATACAAGCAATGGTAGTGTTCAGGTCATGCTCTTTAAAGACCGTCTCGAAGTTTGGAATCCGGGAAATTTGCCTTTGGGGTTAAGTCCGGCCAAACTTCGCCAGCCACACAATTCAATACCGGCCAACCCTTTACTTGCAGAACCAATGTACCTGGCTGGGTATATCGAGAGGTTGGGTACCGGAACGGGCGACGTCATCCGTTTATGCCAGGAAAAAGGTTTGAAGGAGCCTGAATTTATCCAGGAAGAAAATTTCAGGACAGTCATCTGGCGCACGTTAAAAGTTAATAAAGATGCTGAACTTGATGTGAAGGATCAAGGTAAATATTCAGTTAATGAGGATGATAACAATCCTTCTACCCTACAAGCTGCCCTACAAGCTACCCTACAAGCTACCCTACAAGCTGACGATGAAATTTTGGAGACTATAAAGAGGGTTGTCTTAGTTATGGATGGCGAATTTAAACGGATCGAAATACAGGAATTATTGGGTTTAAGGGATCGGGTGAATTTTGTATTAAACTATCTTGACCCTTCATTGGAGTTTGCAGTTATTGAAATGACCATTCCAGAAACACCAAAACATCAGGAACAACGTTACCGGCTAACACCAAAAGGGATCGCATTGAAAAAGAGATTGCTAAAATCAAAAAGAAAAAAATGACATTTCCAATCGTAGGTATAAAGAAATCCAATTATCTGATTCAATGCAAATTAAACCTTCTATACTTGGTTCTTGGATTTCAATTGTTCACCATCGCTTCCTGCCGTTCACAAGGTCATGATTCACCGCAATGGGGAGAAAAATATTCCCGGAATATGGTGTCGGATGAAACCGGGTTGCCGGAAAATTTTAATCTTGAAACGGGAAAGAATATAAAATGGTCGGTTTCCATCGGAACTGATGGGTATGCGACACCTGTGGTAGCCAATGGCAAAGTATTAATTGGCGCAAACAATGCCGACCAACGCGACATGCGCCATGAAGGCGACCGCGGTGTACTCCTCTGTCTGAACGAATCGGATGGGAGCCTATGCTGGCAATTGGTCGTTCCGCGCATCGAAGGAGACCGTCACAACGACTGGCCAATGATCGGGATTTGTTCCGCTCCAACGGTTGAGGGCAATCGGGTTTATGTGCTGACCAACCGTTCGGAAGTTCTTTGCCTCGACCTGAATGGGCAAACCGATGGGAACGATGGGACTTTTCAGGGCGAAGGTTGGTACATGGCACCATCGGGCCATTTTCCTTATGAAGTGACTTCGAAAGATGCCGATATCCTGTGGTCGTACGATCTCAAACAGGAATTGGGAATCTGTCCCCACGACTCGCCCCATGCCTCAATTTTGATCGATGGTGACTTTCTATATCTAAATACTTGTAATGGTGTCGATTACAGGCATCTTGAAACGACAGGCATCAATGCTCCAGGTTTGATCGCACTTGATAAAAGGACAGGTCGGTTGGTTGCCAAAGACAATGAACATTTTGGCCCAAGGATTTTTCATTCCACATGGTCGTCTCCGGCAATGGGGGTTGTCAACGGACAGAAGCAGGTTTTCTTTGCCGGTCCCGATGGGATTGTTTATGGATTCGAGGCACTTAACGAAACGGCCTCGAGGGACCAGGTTCAACCGTTCAGGAAAATCTGGCAATTTGACTGTGATCCAAAGGCACCAAAGACCGACATCCATAAATATCTGAACAACAAAAGCATCAGTCCAAGCAATATTATGGGGATGCCTGTGTTTTACAAAAATCGCATCTATGTTGCCGGAGGCGGTGATATTT
Organism: uncultured Bacteroidia bacterium; assembly: GCA_903927965.1. Lineage (GTDB taxonomy): Bacteria > Bacteroidota > Bacteroidia > Bacteroidales > Prolixibacteraceae > JAAFHB01. The sequence continues at coordinate 13,004 of CAIYPA010000091.1, forward strand.
GGTGGGGAAAAAAGGAAGCATGGCTCAAATGCATTGACGCCACAAAAAAAGGGGACATTACGAATACCGGTGAAATATGGTCTTTCCCGCTTTCACAACATTCAGTTACGACTCCGGCAATTTCAAAGGGATTGGTTTACGCTACCGACTGTGGGAAAAACCTTCATTGTGTCGATGCTGAAACTGGAAAGCCGTATTGGGCGCAACAGCTAAGAATGGATTCCTGGAGTTCTGCCCTCGTTGCCGACAATAAAGTTTATGTCGGCTCACGCGGAGGCGATTTTTGGATCCTACGGGAAGGGAAAACCTTAACGGTGCTGGATTCGATAAAACTGGACAATCCCATCCATTCAACCCCTGTTGCTGCACATGGTGTATTGTATATTTCGACAATGAATAAGTTGTATGCGATAAAGAAGTGAAATAATAGGAAATAGATTGAAGTACATTGAAATATTTGGAAATACATTGAAATATTCACAGATCGGCTTTATGAAAAGTGGAGTATTTCAAAACAATATTGAGGCTTTATTGTTATATGTTTATCTCTATAAATGTCTAATATCGAAAATTTTATTTTGCCTTACTCCCCCTCATTTTAGGGGGGTGCAAGAGCAAATTTCCGATATTTTTGCTTGTTTTGCCATAAAAAACATCCTTTTCATTTAATTTATGATTATTTTACAATTTATTAACTTAAAATATTTGGTGGGTGTTGCGTTAGGGGTTACATTTGCATTACATTTTTTTTCATAAGTTTAGGTTTAGTTAGGTTAGTTAGTTTGGTTAGTTTTAGTAAAAGGATGGAGCCGCCCGGTTTCATCCTTTTCAATTTTAAACCATTCAATTCCCCACCTTGAGGGTTTCGTCAACACTCAAGGTGGGGAAGTTTGTTTTAATTTGAATCAATTGGTTACTTTCGCAGGAAATCGAAATCAACTGGGTTTATACCTTTGAAAATGAAGAGCAGAAAAATATTCGGACTGGAGAAAAACGTATTTTTTATGGGGTTGACAAGCTTCTTTACCGACACCTCCACCAAAATGGTTTATAGCATCATGCCCCTGTTCCTTCTTTCAATTGGGGCTTCAAAAACAAACATATCCTTAATCGAAGGGATTGCGGAAAGTACTGCCTCTTTATTAAAAGCATTATCAGGTGTCTGGAGTGACCGGATTGGGAAAAACAAGCCATTCATGATCATTGGATATGGCTTGACTGCCATCATCACACCTTTTTATGCGGCTGTTGTCAGTCCGATACAGGTATTGGTCCTTCGGTTTGTAGAGAGGGTAGGGAAGGGGCTAAGGACAGCACCCCGCGATAGCCTGATCAGTGGATCGGTCACAAATGGCGACGCCGGCAGAAATTTTGGTTTTCACAAAGCAATGGACAACAGCGGTGCAATATTGGGTCCGTTAGCTGCCTTCGTTTTGTTGTATTTCTTCCCCCTCAACTATGGTAACATTTTCATATTCGCAACAATTCCTGCCATAATTGGTGTGATTACGATCATTGCTTTCATCAAAGAAGTTCATGCGGGCAAACCTCATTCAAATATAAAATTCGCCTTCAACAGGTTACCCAGGAAATTCTGGGTTTTCCTTTGTGTGATTTTCATCTTCTCCCTAGGCAATTCTTCCGATGCGCTGCTCCTCGTAAAAACTTCCGAAACAGGAATAAAATCTTCAACTATTCCTTTTGTATATATGATCTTTAACATGGTTTCGGTATTGTTTGCAATTCCGATCGGTAAATTGTCGGATAAAGTAGGAAGGGAAAAACTGATCATTGCCGGTTTTCTGGTTTATGCCCTTGTTTACTTCTTGTTTGGCAGGTACAACAACATCAACGTTTTTATCTTTTTATTTGTAATGTATGGATTTTACAGTGCATTGACAGACAGCAGCCAGAAAGCCATGATATCCGATATCGTGAGTAAAGACTTAAAGGGTACTGGTTATGGAATTTACCACGCTGTGATCGGGATCACCTTGTTGCCTGCCAGTCTCATTGCCGGACTTTTATATGACAAAGTTGATTCATCTGTGCCATTCTATTTTGGAGCTGTGATGGCTTTGATTGCGGCTATCCTAATGATAGTCTTCGCGATAGGCTTTAAAGTTAAGGAAAGATCGTTATAAAGAATTTTGTTACCTTCGTAAATGATAAATCAATTCGAAAAACCTTTATAACCATTTTGTATTATGACTAATCAAGAGATTCGTTTATCTGTAGATGATATTTATCATAAAATTTGTCAATTACAAGAAAACTTGAAAGCAATTCGGGCGGAGTGTAAACACGAAAAGAAGGTTGAGGGAGTTAACTTTGAAATGGTGACATATATTTGCCTGATTTGTGAAACTTGCGGTGAAAGTTTTCCATCTTCTAATTGGTAATTAAAAAATAGCAATCACAAACGGGGAAATTAGGAAAAACTTGAAAACTCACAAACAGCTGATTAATAACATACTAAAATGCTCAAAATCGAAAAAACCAAAATCCTCCATTTCCCTTATGAAAGCAGCAAGAGCTACCGGAACCTGACAAAGGTCAAAGGTGGGATTTTCAGGAAAATGAACGATCCTGTTGAAATTGCCGATGATGTTACCTTTGGTGATTTCTTCAAGTTACTGATCAAAGAGAAAGAGTTGGTTAACACCATTTTCACTGCAACGCTTTATGGTGTTCCTTTTGATTTGCTCATAAAGGATTTCAAAAGGAAAGACAAAAAAGATGACCCGGAAATTCATTATCTCGAAATCTATTGGAATGTGGATTTAGACGAGGAAGGTATTATGATAGAACCTGAATTTCAATGTTATGGGCGATGGAATAGCAACGAAGACCCTGATCATTCTGGTTTAATAGGGCTTGATTTTACACCAATCAGTGAATTGAAATATTCGCCATTGAAATTAAACGAAAACCTTGAGATCTATGGCTCACAAATTAAACATGACAAAGCGAATTTAATCCTCGCGACAACCAAAAAATTTACGCTTTATGAAATCATAGATGCTGTTTTATTTGAGCTTTCATGGTACGGAACACCCGAAACAAGGGACAAGGAGGGCAAAGCCATATTGGAGGAAGTCCGAAATATCAAAACACTCGACGATGTGTTTGAATCAGAGGTTAATATGAGGGCATTAAGAAACAAGGCCGTAGATAAAATGGACAAATTTTTGCCAACCCCAACTACTAAAATGCCAATTTGAATTGATGAAGAAATTAAATCTTTAGGAAGTCAAAAATCAATTTAATTACACCCAGTACATTATGTTTGATCAAAAAAGAAAAATAAAGGAACGGCTTCAAAATTCTTTCGGCAAGGTAAAGGATGAATCTTTTACTTTTGAATTGATCGAAAGCTATTTTAAGAAGAAAGACAAAAAAGAAGCATTTCAGGTTCTTTCGGATAAAACATGTAACGATTTAGATTTCAATGAATTATTCATGTTTGTTGATAGAACAACCTCAAAAATTGGTCAACAGTGTTTATATGACACCTTGAAAACGATATCTTCCAACGACGACAAATTGATCAATCAGGAAAAAATTATCGATAAAATTAGCAGTGATCCTAACTTGAGATTAAATCTTCAGCTTCAATTGGACAAACTGGTGAAGGACGATACTTATTACATTACTTCATTATTTCAGCATCAACATGTAAAAGAGCCAAAGTGGTTTTTTGTAACCCGACTCTTGTCCTTTACAAGTTTACTGTCTCTATTCATGTTACCCTTTAGTCCTCCATTTGTCTTTTTATTGTTCGCGATATTTATCGTTAACTTTGGAATCCATATTTGGAATAAGCGCTTCCTTTATCAATACTTAGGCTCAATTCCGCAGTTATTGATACTAAACAACGTTGCCCGGGAATTTTCAAAATATGACTTTTTCAATGAAATAGACCATGATATTTCTGCTTCGATTTCAGTGATCGATAAGGTCAGGAACCGTATGTCGTTTTTTAAGCTGGAGAATAAGGTAGAAGGGGATTTTGAAATTATTTTTTGGGCCATGCTGGAGTTTGTAAAAATCCTGTTTCTGTTGGAACCCTTATTGCTTTTTGGGGTCCTGAAACAAATCGACACCAAAAGAAAGGAGATTGAGAAGGTATTTTTATTTGTTGGTTATATTGATACCTTGATTTCGATCGCTTCCTTAAGGGAGGGACTTGGTCAATTTTGTTTACCTGAAATTACCAGTAACAATAAAACACTGGAAGCGAATGCTGTTTACCACCCATTGATTGGAAATTGTGTACCCAATTCAATTCTGGTAAAGGACAAATCCATTCTTTTAACAGGGTCGAATATGTCCGGAAAAACCTCGTTTATCCGAACGATAGGAATTAATGCCATTACCGGATTGACAATCAATACCTGTTTTGCCGCACAATTCTCTTTACCAAGAACCCAGATCCATTCAGCGATAAGAATCAGTGACGATTTGATGAACGATAGGAGTTACTATTTTGAGGAAGTACTGACTGTCAAAGAGATGATCGATAGTTGCGGAAATGGGAAACCCAACCTGTTCCTGCTTGATGAGATTTTTAAGGGGACAAATACAATCGAACGGATTTCAGCCGGGAAAGCTGTACTGTCATTTCTTGCCAAGGATGAAAATATCGTCTTTGTATCCACCCACGACATAGAATTGGCCGATCTATTGAAAGATGAGTTTGAATTGTACCATTTTAGTGAAAAAGTCGATGATAAAACTGTGGATTTTGATTACAAACTGAAGGAAGGGAAACTTAAAAATCGAAATGCCATCAAGATACTTCAAATTAACGATTATCCTGATGTCATTATAAATGAGGCCATTGAATTATCTAAAGAATTGGATCAATCGAAGTGGCAAAGCAATAAATAGAAGGATAGGATGTCTTGAATGGCGTGAATTTGGAGAAAAACAAAAGTAATTCTCCATCTTCAAATTTTCAAATCCCCGAATTTTCAAATTACTTCCCAATCATTGGAAACAGTTTCCTGACCTGATCTTCATCAGGTTGCTTGCCATATTCGCAAATCTCGAAGGTTTCCACAGTTTTGACTGCATCCCCCTTTTCTTTGCCGTACCATTTGACCAACGATTCCCGTTCCTGGGCCGTGACGAGTTGGGTGTAGCGTTTCTCCACCCATTCTATCCGCTCTTTCTCCCCTTTCGGGACTTTGTCAAGGCTACCTGAAGTCCAGGGAAGCCATTCAAAGACCTGCGATTTGTGGGCTGTAATGGCATAGAATTTTTTGTCGTTTACGGTGGTGATGTCAACGGCGATATCGGGAGAGAAGGGGAGGGGTTTCTTAAAACCATCCTTTGAATAGAGGAAAACCGGGTTTACCTTGAGCGGAGGTACATCGGGTGCAACATTGGGCACGATGACAAGATAGGCTGCGTCCTGAACGATGATGGCTGTATTCCGGTGGTCGGGATGATAATCGTAGGGACGTGGACCGATCACCACATCGGCATTCCACTGCCGGATCAGCCGGATCACCTGTAACCTAACGTTCAGGTTGGGCATCAGTTCCCCATCGTGATTGTCGAGCACCACATATTTTACACCGAAACGTTTGCCTGCCTCTTCCGCTTCGGCCATGCGGATTTTTGCAAGGGCACCACCCCCTGTATTAAAGTGTCCCGCATCGCCGTTGGTCAGCGAGACAAACATCACGTTGTGCCCCATTTGTGCATAGAGTATGGCCGTGCCCCCGGCATCAAGGTCGCAATCATCGGGATGCGCCCCAATCACCACAATATTGAGTTTTTTTTCTTGAGACTTGCCACTAAAACAAACGAAGATGGCCACTAAAATTAACAAGGCTGTTTTCATTTTGGAAATTTATGTATATTGTTTATATTTAATTAATTAGCGGGTTTACAAAAATGCTGCTGGCTGCTAGCTACTAGCTGCTGGCAACTTGCTTCTGGCAAATCGTAGTCCAGACGAAAATCCTACTTCAAAGTCTAATTTCAACTGCATTTATCATCAGGAAACCGATCAAGTTTTGAAACTCCGCCAGCCGCCAGTTGCTAACCGCAAGCCGCCATTAAAGCACCATCCTCGAAACACCCAAAGCACAAACAAATACGGTAACTCCCATGACAATCGTTGCCGATGAATAGATTTTCAGCGTCGTATCGGTCTGGATATTTGAAAAACGTGTGATCACCCAGAAATAGGAATCGTTGGCATGTGAGATCATCATCGAACCGGCACCCATAACGACCATCGTCATAATTTTTCCGGTCTCGGAATCCAATCCAAGCGCTGGAAGCATGGGGGCGATAAACGAGGAGGCTGTAATGATGGCAACTGTCGAGGAACCCTGTGCGGTTTTGAGCAGGAAGGCAAATAGAAAGGGGACGGCCAACCCCAAACCTGTTTTTACAAGGACTTCCCCAGCATAAGCTCCAACACCGGTTTCCTTGATCACCATTCCGAACATTCCCCCGGCGGCAGTGACAATCAGGATTGGGCCGGCTTTGAGAACGGCACTCTCGAAAATCTCATTGATCGTTTCCATCTTCTTAAACCCAATTAAAAACAACGACAACAACATACCTGTAAAGAGTGCGATAACTGGTTGTCCGACAAATATTAAGGCGACAATAAAACCGTTTTGGTTTTTGAATCCGAAGGCAGTAAGCAAAGAGTTTAATGAGATTAACAACAACGGGATTACAATTGGAAGAAGGGATAAAAATACCGATGGGAGTATCTGGTTTTCAATGGATTCCACATCTGGTAAATCTTCCTTATGGGTAATCTGTCCTGCGTTGGTACGCCATTTTATCCAGTAAAAAGCAGCTATTGCTGCCGGAATGGCGAAAAGTGTTCCGACTAGGATCAACATTCCGATGTCCACTTTAAGCAGTCCGGCTGCTGCAAGTGTCCCTGGATGGGTTGGGACAAGGCAATGTACAGAATACAAGGATGTTGCCAGGACAATGGCTATAAACGGCATCGCTATTTTGGTTTTCGCACTGAACGATTTGGCCAATCCGCTAAGGATGATAAATCCTGAATCACAAAAGATCGGCATTCCCGTAATAAAACCGGTTATCCCCATCGCGGCGGCAGCATTTTTAGTCCCAGTCTTTCGGAGGATTGCAGTGGCAATGCTGATGGCACCACCCGATTTATCAAGCACAACAGCAATGATCGCCCCAAAGATGATCAGAAACCCGATGGATGCCATTGTAGAGCCAAAACCGTCTTTAAGCACGGCGACCACATTGGCAAATGGGACAGTAGTTAGTGCAAGTAACAGTGAGACAATGAATAACGAAACAAACGCATTGAGTTTGACCACTGAGGTCAGCAGGATGATCAGTAAAATGCTGATCAGAACAAGGATTGCGGTAATGACCATATATGAAAAAATGTATTGTTGCTGTTTTGATAATCTTTAGCACTTCACAAATTTAATAAAAGTGTTGAGAAACGGTGTTTTGGTTCAATAACAATAAGACCAATTAAAAATTGCAATCCATTGTTCTTTTTTATACTTTTATAGGTGACAAAGCTTTTCTCCCCGTGTTCTCATTGTAAAACCTTAACAGTTAAAAATGAATTTTTGCCATGAAAAAAGGGGTCAACTATTATTTGACTGGTTTGGTCTTCCTGATAGTTATCTGTTCTGACTGTAAGAAACTTAAGACCATCGAATTGCCGGTTGTTACTACTTTGGCCATCTCAACCATTGGTACGACAACAGCTGATTGTGGTGGCAATGTTGTTCAGGATGGAGGAGAAACAATCGTTGGTAAAGGAGTAGTTTGGGGAAAGGAACACAATCCAACCATGACATCCCATGAGGGATTTTCCAATGACGGAAAAGAATCAGGATCTTATGAAAGCCATATTACCGGTCTTCTTAGAAATACGGTTTATTATGTGAGAGCCTATGCAACAAACAGTGCAGGAACCAATTATGGAAATGAGGTTAATTTTACCACGTTGGCCGAAAGCTCAACTGTTGTTACATCAATTCCTGCTAATATAACTTCAAATTCGGTTTCATGTGGAGGGAATGTAACCGATGACGGAGGTGCAATCGTTGTGGAAAGGGGGATTTGCTGGAGCCTTGATGAAAATCCAATTACTTACAATAGCCATACTTCTGATGGGACCGGTAGTGATGTATTTAGTAGCATGATCACACGTTTGACGCCGTATAGCACCTATTATATCAGGTCATATTCAAGAAGTTATATGGGTACTTCATACGGAAATCAAATTAGCTTTACAACTCTGCCTGGTCCGGGACAAGGTGAAATAACCTTTAATCCTGCATTATCATACAATAATGTATCAGACGTTGATGGGAATTCTTATAAAACGATCGTCATCGGTACACAAACATGGATGGCCGAAAATCTGAAAACAACAAAATTCCGCAATGGCGACCCGATTCCCAAGGTTACTGAAAACGTGGCATGGAAAAATCTTACCTCCGGTGCCTACTGCAATTACAACAATGAGGCAGTTTTTTCAGATCGTTATGGACGATTGTACAATTGGTATGCAGTGAATGATCATCGCAACCTCGCACCGGAGGGTTGGCACATCCCTACTGATACTGAATGGATAACATTAATTAACTTTCTTGGCGGTAATGAGATAGCTGGAGGTAAGCTCAAAGAAACAGGGACAGCACATTGGATTCCACTTAACTCCGATGCTAAAAATGAAGGTGGTTTTACTGCACTTCCTGGAGGGATGTTGTCAACTGGAAATGGGTATACCGGAATGGGCACCAATGTTTTTTGGTGGAGCGCAACAGAAGTGGATTCTTTTTATAGCGCATACTGGGAAGTTAGTTCCAGCTATAACCTGATCAACAAAGGTGGGTACAACAAGACCGATGGATATTCTGTTCGTTGCATAAAAAATTGATCGACTAATTGTTGATCATTGAGTATTATTGTTCCTAAGCAATTGATCATATCCTTGCCTTAATCTGTGCCAATTCCGAATCGTGGACGTGTTGTTCAAAAGTTTTCAGGTTGTATTCCTTCAGGATATCCTTGATCACCACATCTGGTGACAAGCTTTCAATAACCGACCATTCTTCTTCATGGTGATTGGTGATCCTGATTTTACGGCCATACTTCACCCTGATCTCTTCAAACCGTTGACAAAATGGCCAGGCGTGCAGAAAAGCTTTCTCAAGGTTGACCTTCGCACAAATCAGGTTGGGATCCCAAATCCCAGTTTGGGCGATAACCTCGCCGGTGAACTCACAAATCTTCGCCGTATTCTTCCTTGTACTGGAAACAACAATATATTTGTTCATCCATGCTTTCCCATTTACAACTTCACCTCCCGCGTAAGCCGAAGGCCAGAAAACAATTTCAGCCCCCTGTTTTTTCAACGATTTCCAACCGTCATCCCACAAGATATCAAAGCAAATCTGAATCCCTATGATCCCAAAATCGGTCTTAAAAACAGGTGGATCAAGCGATCCGGGAGTCATCCCATCTTCTATCTCATCTTCGGTAAGGTGGATTTTATGGTATTCGCCCATTGGCTCACCCTTTCGGTCAAACAAAACAGCCGAGTTGAAAATCTTCCCATTTTGGGAAGTATATACAGGACAAATCACGTAGCACCTGTTTTCCTTTGCAAAAGCAGAAATCCGCTTCAGGGCGATAGCCGACAAATCCACTTTCTTGGTCAGGGTTTTGATCTGATTTACATTGGATGTAGCAAATACCTCCGGTAGGCAAACGATATCGGGTTGGTAAGCAAGAGACCGCTTTAGGATACCAAGCATCTTGTCGGTCATTTGTGCTGGGTTATCGGCACTTAATCCATTTTGTGAAACTGTGGCGATCCAGACTTCGCGCGGCAAAATATTGGTTTCCAAGTTTTTAGCCTGAACTTCGTTTGACATTCCGGCAACTCCTATTGCTGTAAATCCTGCTGTTGCCGCAGTCTTGCCAATAAAGCTACGGCGTGATTCCAAATTTGTTTTCATATATCTCTTTTGTTAGTTTCGAAAAAGTGTCATTTTTTTTTCTTTAACCGGGGTCATTTCATCAAGAAAACGCTCCCATAATTCCAATGATAATGAGAACCCATTCTTTTCATTTAATTTATTCAATTCATTGGTCAGGTCTTGTTTGTTGATCTTTTTCCCCAATTTCAAAAGGTCGATTCTCATTAAAACGTCCTTCGTAAAAGTTCTTTTGGCATCGGCAAAGGTGACTGACTTCAAAAACTGTATGGTTTTATCTAAATTTAAAAGGATCAAAGCGTAAACGGCAAATTCTATTTTGTCAAAACCGATCAGGTAGCAGGTGTCGTCAAGCATCACAGGTTTGTTGTCCTGTGGCAGGATGAGCGTAAAATGAAATGTCTTGTAGAGGCCCGAAATCGCTACTTTAAAAGGTTTGAACGAATAGTCGCCTATTCCAAAGATTGAAAACAGGGGCTTATTAACGTAAATGCTTGATTTTCTGGCCGTAAAATTTGCCTGATGTTGTGTAAGGTAGTGATATGTCCTGGGATAATCCGTTTGGATAGTTTCTGTTTCCTGCCCAATTTTTTTTTGAGTAACGATTGTAAATTTTCTTGTCCGTTTGATCACCGTGTTTTTAAGGTCGGAACTTTTAAGCAACCCATAAACCAATCCTTCCTCCAATATTGCTTCTTCCCCCAACCCATTTACATAATGTCCATTCACTTTGTCCAATTCCATGACTGACGTACAGTCGTGTTTTAAGCCTTGTCGCCAAACAAAAGGAGATTCCCCGTCAATTTCTTTGGTGTGGATATAGGTGTCAATGTTTGAAACAAACTTATCGGCCAACCAACCAAATTGTAAATTTGGGGACTGGTTGTCGTAGAAATTGAATTCCTGGCACTTATAGGTTGGTCCGGAGTTGAATCGACAAGAAAACAAAGCCGCTTCCACCGAAACATTAAATTCTTTTTTACTGTCAATGCATTGTTTTTCAAGGGATGAGATTTTGTAACAGTTTTTGTATTGGTCAAAAACAAGGTTTTTGATCACCGAGTTTTTGACCAGCAACAACAAATGGCCATTCACATTTTGAAAGGTTTCAATCATATTCAAAGTGATTGATTCTGCAATGTCAAAATTGCCTTTTCCTGTCATCGCATCCAAACCGTTGTGGTTTTTAAAATTTGTTTTCTTCGGAAGGTTCGTTGAATGAAGGCTTCCCAATTTTGAATTGGTCACCCATGGCGGATTTCCGATAACCAGGATCTCTTTTTGAGAAAATTTTTCAGCTATTTGTTTGAAGTCAAAATCAAATACGTCACAATGAAGGATTGAAATTTCCGGCTTGTTTGAGTTGGGATGGTCCAGAAAATAATCCATGATGCTAAATTTGGTTTCCCAAACATAGGGCTTGTAAATTTCAACGCCGAAAATGGTTTGAATGTTATTAAAATTACGCAAGGATGCTACAATAAAACTCCCTTTTCCGCAGGTTGGCTCAATTACAACCTCTGGAAAAATGTTCTTCGATGACAAATTCAAGGTAACTTGATTGGCCAAATAAGGATTGGTCTGAAAGTCCCCATATTCTGCCCTGTCAAGCATTTCATAAATAGGATCGCTAACCGAAAGGACTTCTTTAAGCGTTTCCAATTCCTCGTTATTGTCAAAGAATTGGTTGATACCGAATTTATCAACCATTTCTTGATTTGCCCATTCATAGGATATAACAGTCTTCAGATTATCATTTAAGTAACCTGAAACCTGCTGCGTGATATTTGCTTCAAATACTTTCATCCTGGAGGACTATTACAGCTTACGATTTTGCTTTATTTCTGACTTGAATAGTTGATGTAAATATACTATTTACAGAATAAGATCTGGCCAGTCTGAATCCAAAACAAAAGTTCAATAGGGGACCCTAATTTTATCCGGCTTTATTCATTTTGTAATATATTGAATATTAGACTAATAACTATTTAAGCAATTTCATGGTTTGAATGGTAACCGGCTCCAATAATCCCGATTCGATCAAAGGGACTTTAGCCCATGGAATCCGTGTTTGATCAGAAGCCTAGATATTGGTTCCTGGAATTATTGTGGTCAATACATTGGTATGCTGAATTTAGCTCCTTACCAGGATACCACCAAATTACCGGTCACATTTTCGATTAAGAAGTACTTGCCCAATTTTTCATCACCAAGTGCAAATGGAAACTGCCCTGTTTTCCAGGGATAGTCCGAATTCACATAGGCATGAAAAGTTTGGACTGTTACATCATCCTGTGGATAAACCCGGATGATGCCATTTTTTAAGCCAGTCACCTGGAACCGTTTTTTGATTCCCATTTGTCCGGAGTGAAGTTCTTTACAGGAAACGATCCCATCATTCTGCGTAATAAACAGTCGACATTCCCGGTTCCAGGCAGTGGGCATCACATAAGTAGAATTCCCTTTTTCAAGTTTGGTCTCCAGTCCCAACAACAGAGGTGCCCCCTGAGCCATTTTGAACCGGAGTTTTACTATATTACTCGGATTGTAACCAGAAAAGATAAAGGCATTGTCGGACCGTGAGATCGTAAGAACTGGATTTTTTATTTCGGGGCTTTGCTTGTCAACAGCGCATTCGATTCCAAATTCTTTCAGGACATAACGCAGGTAAAGTGGAGCCATCAACCATTTTGAGGGATCATCTGGCGTCAATAAACGGCCACCTGTAAAACTACAGGAATTTGTGCCACGCAGATAGGCAACTTTACCGCCGTGCCACTCCGTTTTGCTGCGGGTCCATACAATGTCGCGTTTTGCACCCGACTGTTCCACTTCAACCAATTTCCGGGTATCCACATCTTTTGGATTTTTGAGGATTGTTTTAATTCCACCAGAAGAGAACAATGCCTTGTGCCTTAAAATACCAGGATATTTAATATCTAATATATCAGGCATATAACCAGAATTTATCCTAAATTCGCCTTCCAATGGCTGGATGTTTTTAAGGTTCAGAAAATCCATAAATGCTTCGCCCGAATGATCGACGGGACCAAAAACAATCAGTTTACCTCCATTTTCGACGAAACGGATCAGTGAAGATTCCAAAGTTGAACCAGCTTCAGGAGCAATGGTTACAAGGATCGATTCATTGAAAAGATCCGGTTTTTTGTTGATTACTGATTGAACGGATGTTGTGGAAATCACTGTATTTAAGGGTGTTCCATTGTTGATTGCCTGACGGATGAACCAATCGCCATAATAAATTTCGGGAAGCCGGTCTTTGAATTTATGCGCCCATTCATGGTATTCGTCAAATGGATAAACCCAGACCAACGGACCCGGAGCTGTCGGAGCGTCCATTCTGGCTTTTAAAATATTGGGTGTCACTTCGTTTGGCACCTGAACCGGCATATTGCCATAAGTATCATCAATGGTCAGAAAACTCAGGTGGGTAGGGATTCCTATATTTCCATTGGCATCAATTCTGCTTACCGACAATGGAAGGTAAATGTCGTGCGGTTCGCGGCCATAGCGGTCGAGCCACGGACTGTTGACCCACCAGGGGTCGTGGGTATAATACCTGAACAGGAACCGGTTGTCAGGCAATTCGGACATTCGTGACATATATCCAACCATCTCCAATCCAAAGTCGCCATCGAGGGCGGCCCATGGGGAGTTGGGTGGAGGTAACATATTGAAATTCCCTTTGTAGATGTTCTTTAAATCAACCGCATCCCTTGCAAGGTCGGCGCCGACCGAAAGGTTTGTGCCGCGTGTCTGTATAGGGAATTTTGGACATTCCTTTCTGAAGAGCTTCCAAAAATCAATGATTTTCATGGTTGCCCCTTCGAGTTTTTCCTGGTTAAACCCTTTTCCTGAAAAGATGGCCCCTGTTGCAGACCAACCTTCAGCCCCAAATCCAAACCCATTGCTAAACCAGATAAAATCGAACCCTAGATCGGAAAGGAAATGCTGGCTTTGCGCTCCAAAGAATGTCCCGAAAGGTGTCCTGGCAGGAATCCCCTGTGGAAACCCGGCATAAGGTTCGGTATCGGCTTTTAACTCCGAGTAACAACTGACAAAGGTTTTTTGCCCCATTGCGTTGCCACCCAAAATCTCAGGGTGTTTTTTGTATTTGAATTCAGATTTCGCAAATTCGGGGCCCGGATCGAAAGTGGCACCTACACAAACAGGTTTTCCGGTAATGCTGCGACCCGCCTCTTTCAAGGACTCAATGATAAATTTGAGGTCGCCATACGAATAGTTGGGTGGATTTTCGATGTAGAGATAAGCCCGTTCATGAAGAGATAGCTCTGCGGGACCCGAACCCACTTCATGGTCTGTATTTGGGTTGCCCATGTATTTTGCCCATTCCAGCGGTTGACGCAGATTCCCTTTGTAATCCAGGATTTCGGAACCATCACCTGTCCATAGCATGACCGAAACGGTATCGGTTTGGCGCAGCAGGGCAGACCATTGCGTAAACACCTCCCTTGCAACCTCCTGGATATAAGCCTTGTCGTTTTTCTTGAACGGCTTGAGCGACATTTCCAATGTGATGTTGTGGAATCGGTTTTTCTGAAGGGCCGGGTCTTCAATATTTGTTTTTTGTTGTCCGAAACTTTGGGTTAGTAATGCCAGAATTAGGATTATGGCGATGAAATATCCAGATCGTCTCATGGTAAAATATGATTTATCTCCTACGGATAAAATTAGCAAACTTTGGGATAGAAAATTTTCATACGAAGAATAGTGATACGAATTGTAAATAGTATCAAATCACTAATTTACCCTTGAAGTGATGTAATTGACATACTCGATCAGTGCAGATTTGACCTCCGATTCCGGATAGGCCGATAACTGTGCGATAGCCTGATCATTAAAAGCATACATGATCTTCTCGGCATAATCAAAACCACCATGCGATGCGACAAATTCGTTCACTTCTCGTATATCGGTTGTTGATTTCGAATGTTTCCTGACGATTTTAAGTATCCGTGACTTTTCTTTGCTCTCAGTGCTGTTCAAGGCATGAATAAGGGGAAGGGTAATTTTTCTCTCCCGAAGGTCATTTCCTGTTGGCTTCCCAATTAGATTCGATTTTTGGAAATCAAAGAGGTCATCCTTGATCTGAAATGCCATACCAGCATATTCCCCAAATAGCCTCATCCGCTCTATAATTTCCTTATCATCTGTAACAGAACATGTTCCAACTGCTGCACTTGTCGCTAGCAAGGAGGCTGTTTTTTTCCTGATGATTTCAAAATAGACCTCTTCGGTAATGTCCTGCTTACGGGCCTTTTCGATCTGAAGGATCTCTCCTTCGCTCATATCGCGAACAGCTGTACAGATATGGTCGAGTATATCATAATCGCGGTGCTCGATCGACCAAAGCAACCCTTTTGCCAGTATGAAATCCCCAACCAAAACGGCAATTTTATTTTTCCAAACGGCATTGACAGAGAAAAAACCGCGTCGCTGGTAGGAGTCGTCAACCACATCATCATGAACAAGTGTGGCAGTATGCAGCAATTCTATGGTCAAGGCAGCATGATAAGTCCTTTCATTGAATGTCCCATTCAATTTCGCTGAAAGAAATACCATCATTGGACGCATCTGCTTTCCTTTACGGCGCAGGATGTAATTAATAATCGTACTTAACAGTGGTAAGTCACTTTTGGTTGCTTTTTGAAAATAGGGCTCAAACTTAACGAGCTCCTCTTTTATGGGTGATATAATCAGTTCTTTTGATGACATTCTTTAAAAATTGTATTCCTTCCTAGTTGTACTCCCTCACGTCAAAGGTAAGAATTAATTTCGATCCCGAAATAATAGTTTGTAGCCATTCTAAATTGTATTCCCATATTTTGAATTTCTTTTAAATATTCGTTTGTAAGTATTTATATATGTGAATATTAAATAATGCGTTTTCATCATTCATCGTTTGATCCGGTTTTGCAGCTCAATGATTCACCGAGGTCTAAAATAATTTTTCATATATTTGCATCAATAATTAAAATGTTCGAATTCTCTTTCAAAATAATCTACAAACAAGCTTTGATAATGAACTATGCTGAACTAAATATCGATAAGTTAACTGTAGCTACCGAAATGTTAAAAGCTATAGCACACCCTATGCGAATTGCAATCGTTGGTTATCTGGACGGTGGGGTGCATCTTTCAGTAACCGAAATTCACGAGCGGTTGGGTATAGAGCAATCAACCACTTCGCACCATCTTGGGATCCTTAAAGACAAGGGTGTTTTAAACTCCAAGCGTGATGGAAAAAATACCTACTATTTTTTAAAGCACTCAGCCTTAACAGGCATTCTCGACTGCATCGAAAAATGTAAATATGGAGACTAAGTATTTAATTGTTAAACATTTACATGTTCTTATAAGCCTGGACTTTTAAAATTCAAGGTTGCATCATCAAGAACCAATATCCAGTCGTTACCACGTCCCATTGTTGGTGTCTTAAAGATTTTTAAACCATTCCCCGGAAAATTCCCAATTGATTTGGCTTCTCCATTACGTGGATCGAACCACCATGCTTTGATTGTTTTTGCCCCGATTCGATCCAATTGAACCGTGACATCCCAACCTGTTGGAATATAAACCATGGCATATCCCTGCCCACGGGTTGCAACAACATAATCCGTTTCGGGATAGTAGGCAGTTGTGATCAATGACTGATCGGGCACACGTGACAGAAATGGACGGGATTCAATTAACCGGCGTGCATGAACAAGGTCACCTGCCCCGGGAAGATCCAATACATCGTACCAGTTGTGTCGTGCCAGGCCAACAGGTTCGTGATCGGGTGACAACATTTGCCAGATGGGGTGGCAGCCGTAAGTATGGCCAAAACCACCTGAAAAAAGGTCCCAATACATGGCCTGGCGTACATCGGCATCATCAAACCAACCCAAGATTTCAGGCTTCCAACCCACGGGATGATCCTCGTAACGTGGTTCACCATCAAAACAAGGTTTGACAGGCTTTAAATCATAATCACGGGCAATAATTCTCTTGTAGATGGCATAACTTCGTTGTCCGTGCCCTGTCTGGCACATGTTGAAATCGAGCCACTTGCTTTGCTGAAACCATTCGGAAGAACTGCGTTCGCCCCAAGGATGAAAGGTCATCAGGTGGCGTTGATCGACAAATTTTATCCCATTGCCGATGGCTTCCCAGATCTCTTTATTCTTTCCGCCACCATCCCGGTCACCACCATTGATCCAGATGATATTTGGGAAGGTTTTATATCGGTTGCCAATCCATTTCCCATAGAGAAAGGCATTGTCCCTGGTGAAAATTTCCGGACCTTTTCCCCACTGTTTATCGACCTTATCTCCCCATGTTGGAAGAAGTCCGATAAAGATCCCCTTTTCTTCAGCTTTTTTGATCACCCAATCGACATGGGCAAAATAAGCTTCGTTTGGTTTTAATGGATTGTTGTCGATCAAAGGTTCGTTGCCTTCCATATTTGGTGTGTTCAGACCATCAAGTTCAGCAAGTGCAACTGCCTGAATCACAGTAAATCCCTTTGAACGTCGGTTTTCGAGGTATTTTTCGGTATCTGCCTTATTTAAACGATGGAACAACTCCCACCCGGTATCACCCAAATAAAAAAACGGTTTCCCATCGGCAAAAACAAGAAACCGCATATTTTCTGAAACTTTCAGGTCTCCATGTTTAAAATCCACGGAAGGGCCTTTCCAATTGGTTTCCTGGGCAGAAGAATTGAAAAGGGAAATAGATAGAAATAGGGAAATAAATAGTAATATAGAAATAGATGGAAATATTGAAATAAGTTGAAATTGTTTCATTCAGTTGTATGTTAATCAATTAGAGAATTTCAAGTTCTTTAAGATCGTCAATTACAATATCGGCACCCGAATCCCAAAGGACACAGTCATCAAGAATACCTGTATTAACCGCTACTGTATAAATCCCTGCAGCTTTTGCCGACTGTATGCCCAAAGGTGCGTTCTCGATCACGACGACTTCGTCAGCCTTTAATCCTGATTTTTCCAGAGCTGTGAGGTAGGGTTCAGGATGGGGTTTGCCATGCGTAACATCCCGCCCTGAAACGATCCGATCGCGGGTAATCAATCCCTCAAAATCAAGGAGTAAAGCATCCAGGAATTTATCCTGTGAAGATCCTGTGACCACCCAAATTGCAAATCCTTGTAATTTAAGGTTTTCCATCAATAATTTCGCACTTTTGAAAGGCAATGCATCGGGATAATCGGCAATAATTTCTGTTTTTTTTGAATAGATCCGATCAATCTCCAGTTCAGTGGCATTCCTGTTTTCGTTTTCCTGAAATACGAGGTTAATTGTTGACGCCGCCGTACGTCCTTCGTTGTGATATACCATTTCCTGAGGAAAATCGATACCGAAGTGGCTGAAAGCACCGCTCCAGGCTTCGGCATGGTAACCCATTGAATCATAGAGAACTCCATCCATATCAAAGAAAATACCCTTCTTGTTGTGGAAAGTCTTGTATAGGGAACTGTTGCGATCAACCATATTTTGAAGATAAATTCATATTTGAACCGCAAAGTTCTAAAAATATTGATGAATCTGTAGTCCCGGCTCGACCAAAAAATCTGAAACCTTTGTTATGAATCATTGGATTTGGATAATTTTGTGAATATTAATTTTAACTAATTTTTAAAGCATATTTTGCCATAAATGTTAAAACAGCACCTTCCCATTGTTACGAAATTAGACGAGGAACCTATAACAAAAGGTAAACAGTTGTTGGCCAGAGAATCTTTCCTGGTAAGTCGTCAGGATAAGGAAAAACTGAACGGACACCAAGCTTTTGTGCTCTGGTTCACAGGCCTTTCCGGATCTGGAAAATCGACCATTGCCCGAATGCTCGAAAAACGGTTGTTTGATACCGGAATAAGAACTGCCATTCTTGATGGAGACAACACCCGCATGACGATCAACCATGACCTCGATTTTTCAAGCGCCGGACGTCATGAAAACATCAGAAGGGTAGCAGAAATGGCAAAACTGCTTAACGATGCAGGTGTGGTTGTGATCACGTCGTTTATTTCCCCCTTCGAAAACGACAGGGAAATGGCGCGAAAGATCATTGGAAGTGATTGTTTTAAGGAGATATTTATTGACGCGACTCTCGAAATTTGTATTGAGCGCGATACCAAAGGGTTATATAAAAAGGCGTTAAACGGGGAGATCCCTGATTTTACCGGGATTAGCAGTCCATATGAACGGCCACAAAAACCAAATCTTATTCTATCCACCTCAAATGATCTGCCGGAAGAATCTGTCACTCAGATATTCGAATGGCTATCAAAATCAAGTTTGTTTTAGTGCTCCCTATCATTCAATTTATAACCCGACCTTTTCAAAGACACGATAATTTGTCTGTTCATTGGCTATCTTTTGATTGTATATATTGTAAAGTGGCCGTTTTCTCAACACCTGGTTTTGCTCAAAACCTACTGGCTGATAATAAATCGAACAGGAAGTATCAGTAAAGCTGAAATCGGCATGGTCGATAACAAACAGCCCACCAACCTTAAGTTTTTGATCCAAAACCTTGATTTCAGATTCAAATTGTTCAAATGTATGGCCCTTGACTATCCGGTTGTCACTGCTTGTCCTGTTCTCGGTCCGCTGAAAAACTGCCATACAAAAAATGGCGTCAAAATCCGTCATAATCTCAAAAGTCCTTGATTTACGGTTTAAAAATGTAAAGTTTGGATTTCGGCTCAACTTTTTGCATTGCCTGACACACCAGGAATTGATGTCCACACCAATAATCCTGGTATGTGGAAAATATTCCCCCAAAGTAAAAACTTCTTCACCTGTTGAACATCCAAATGAGAGTATCTTGGGGTCTTTGCGATTGCGAGCCGCAAAAAATTCGGTGCATTTTTGGAAAACCAATGGATAACGGTTTTTTAAAGTAAAAGTAGCCCGCTGATGCAGGTTGTCGCGGGAAAACAAACCTGCAAGTGTTTCGGACCTCATTCTCCCATTGGTGCCAAGCTGAAAAACAAACCAAACAAACTTTAATATCTTGAATAATAACAAGATAAAGATATTTTTGGAATTTCCGATTCGTTTAATTCTATCTTTCAGGTTCATATGGTGCAAAAATAAAATAAAAGTAATATCCTGCATTCCAATAAAAATAAAAAAATATTTTTGTGAGAATGGATCTAAAAAATATATTTATACATTTGTGGTAGTTAAACTCATTTGAAACTAAAAAACAGTGCCATGGAAAACAAAACCCCCAAAGCTATCTGGCAAAAACCGGAAATTATTGATTTGGATATGAATGCAACAAATGGAGTTGGTGGAGCTGCGCCAGAAACACCCGAAAGCGGTCCCCCGGTATCATAAGATCAGTAATTCCCCTTTTTAGGGATTTTAGTACCTTAAAAAAGGGAAAATTTCTGCAACATTGATGCGGTGACATTAGATTATTCAGGTTTTCAAGTCAACCAAAACGATTTTTTAATGGTGAGGCATCGTGTTGTATGCGTATGTGGCAATAGATGGTGTAGAATTTATTATGGTTTCAAATCTCCAATGTGATCTTTTGTAAGGTTAATTGGAGATTTGATTTCTTTTTGAATTAACACCTCGTTTTTCGGTCATAACTGTTACTTCAATTGTGATGGGAAAGAATTTATAATAGGTCGAATATGCCGATCGGGAGCTTTTTCTATGGTTGTTCGAAACTGTCCACTACAAAGTTTGTTTAATTAGCGACCTTAATCGAACCAATAAGGAGTTTCAATAACCGAATTTTTAATAACCCGATTAAACACGAGTTAAACTTAGGACGGAGCCCTTTAAAAATTAAACTGTCCAACCTTGATCTGAAACGGCACAGATTATGGATAGATTAATTTTGTCTTCTGATTTAAAATTTGGTTACTGGAAAACTGAAATTTTACCATCTCATTATCTTCACAACACACAACAATGATCTATTTTGTTTAATAGATTGAAAGGTATTGAACAATATCACACAAACAAAAACCAAATTTATTATGACCTTAATAAAAGTAATACCTTACTCCCCCAATCAATTTAGGCGAATTTTAAAACAGATCTCTCAATTACCTGGTTTAGGATATTCTTATCCCCAGGATCAATTATTGACACTAACGAGCTACATGGAAGGAGATGCAATCGGCACCGATAGTTAGAAATGCCTTGATCTTGCGAGTGTTACAAGGATTTTATCCAGCGAATTGGCCACCGGCAGATCAGATCTTGGGTAAAATAAGGCGAATATATTATCACGCCAAAAGGAAACAATTTATTTAGGGAAATCTTTAGTATCTGAACTTTATGAGCTATTTGTTTGGGATCATCGATTTTAGTGGAACCAAAATTATGGAGGATGAGCTTAATAAACTTGATCTGGCAGTAAAAGGAGCGGATTTTGTATCGCATATGGAATTGTCTGAAAAATATGCCATTGGATATAGTCATAACCCTGGAAGGATTCCAAATTGTGCCATTTACAAACACAAACACTTGGTTTTACTGGCAGACCTGCGAATCTATAATACAGACTTACTAAAAACCTACTTCGAATTCGGCAATCAGTGCGAAGCATTTGCCAAAGCTTTTCTGAAATGGGGGGTGCAATGCCCCAAATATATCAATGGGGATTTTGCGGTTGTTGTGATTGACCTGCAAACCAATGAAGCTCACCTGATCCGTGACCATATCGGAGCAAGGCCATTGGTATATTACCAAAAGGATGGCCGTTTGATTTTTTCATCACATGAATACGGCATTGCTAAAATGGGATTGTTCAGGCCTAAATTATCTGAAGACAAACTACTAAGAAGGCTTTTTAGGTTTAAATCAAAGTATTCACAAACAGCATTTGAACATATTTTAAAACACACCCCTGGTCATGTGTTAACTTTTACGCAATCAGGCATCTTAGATTCTGTTTTTTGGAAGCCGGAAAAAATTGCAACCAATTATAGGATTTCGTTTGAAGAGGCTGCCTCTCAATTACGCCAACTGATTATCCGTGCAACAGTTGCCCGAATTGAGACAGGAAAGACTGGCGTGCATGTAAGTGGTGGGCTGGATTCTACAGGAATTGCCTGTATTTTAGCTGATTGTATCGCTGATAGAAATAGGTTGATCGGATATTCATGGACACCTGAAGAATTGAACGATGCAGGTGATGACCAAAATGAGAAAGAGTTTATCGATAATTTTTCAACGGACAAAGGAGTTAAAGTGCGTTACCTGACCGTATCCAGTAGTGAATTTATAAAGGATATGGTCGATCCCGAATTTGAGATCATGCAAATCGAATGCCCTACGATGCGAATGGCAGGTGAAGATCAGGTTACCACATTGTTCAGCGGCTGGGGAGGTGACGAGTTTTTATCCCTCAGCCTCAGAGGCGTTTTTAACCATTTCTTTTTCAATTTAAAATTCCGTTGGCTTTATAAATTCGTTCGAAAATATGGGATAAGATCAACGATTTACTTTGCAAAGAATGAGGTTTTACCATTATTCGTTCCATTTGGATTGCTTCCAACATACCGGCCAACTGACTGGATTATTCTTAAATTGCTGAAAACGTCCTTCATCTTAAAACATTGGAAGTTGATTTTTTTTCACCACAATGAACATGTTTTCGGATATGGAAGTCGCAAAAAACTAATAATTAAGCAACTAAAGTTGTATCATCTTCCTGCAAGAATGGATTCCTGGGCCTATCATTCCGAAAAATTTGGATTTGAATACAAATACCCATTGCTTGATAAAGATGTTCTCGAATATTGGTTTAGCCTACCTGTTAATTTTACATTTGAAAAACTGATCACAAGAGGGCTTTACCGTGAAATAATGAGAGGTATCCTTCCTGAACCGATCAGAACTAGAGAAGATAAAAGCGAAACATTGAGGGTAAAATATTTGGTGCAAAACATGACGAATGGGAAAGAATATCTCGAAAAACTTTTTGAAGCCATTCCTGACCAAGACCATCTCCCTTTTTTCAAGACAAAGGCCTATCGGAAATTGTTTGAAAGTTCATTTCCAAAAAAACGCCGTAAAAAGTGGTTTTTTATGGAAAGACTCTACATTTACATACGAAATGTGGAATTGGCTAAAAAATACATTGGCAAATGAAAAAAAGAGAGTACAGTTCATGTAAAAGAAAATTGCAGCAACTGAAATGTGCCAATTACGAAAATGGCCGCATAGTAATAAATAATATCTTAATTTTCACTTTAAATAGTATCCTATTAATGAAACCAGCTCGATAAACTAAATTGCAATTCAACCTGATGAGTTTCGGGAAAAGTATGAGCAGCTTATCTACGACATTGACACATTGGACTATAATAAAAATAAATATTTTATTCAAACCAATGATTTTGATAATAATTATTAGTTTTGTTCTGATAACAGTCAATATAATTTGAATATTTTATAGCAAAAATTATGGAAAACACGACAACAAAAGCAACCTAGCAAAAGCCCGAAATGATCGATCTGGACATTGAACTTACTGATAAACTAAAGTTTACATTGCCTGATGAAAGCCTTACTATGTTAGGTCCATCTGCATCTTTGTATGAACTTTAAGTTTGGTAAAGTTATCTCCGGTCCCTCATAATTGGAGGGATTTTTTTAAAATTTGAATATTCATATTCTTATAAATCTAAAAGTGCCAAATGGTTATTGATTTTCCGGTCTCAAATGTAGCAATCAAATACAGTCAACCTTTTTCAAAGCTTGATAACCCAGTTTTGGATTATCCGCGTTTTCAGGTAAAGGAAAACGAATTTTTCATGGAGGTTGACCGGATTGCACGGTATCTGGTTCGGAATGGAAATGAAATATTCATTGACCAGCACGACGAGGCTGACCGTGCCTCTGTTTACCTGTTTCTTGCAGGTTCGGCTTTTGGAGTCTTGCTTCACCAGCGATGTATGCTGCCCCTTCACGGCAGTTCCTTTGTTTTCAATGGGAAGGGAGTCGTCATATGTGGGGCAAGTGGGGCAGGAAAATCATCGGTGGTCGCTTCTTTCTGCCTGAATGGGGGTATTTTTATCAATGACGACATTACCCCCCTAAATATCACGGATAGCCAAACGACAATTGTTCCCATAAGTACAAGGATAAAATTATGGGACGACACCCTCGAAAAGTTAAACATAACGAACACCGATCTGGAAAAAATCAGGCCTACAATAGAAAAGTTTTACCTGCCGGTAAGCGATTCTTGTATTGAGGAAAAACGGTTCGATCAACTTTATATTCTTGCTACACACAATAAAGAGGAGTTTATCGTAAAAGAACTGGGTGGTGTTGAAAAATACAATGCGATCCGGTATCAAATCTACCGGAAGATGTACCTCAAAGGAATGCCTGAAACTGAGAAAACCTATTTCAGGCAACTTTTAAAATTGTCAACTCAAATCACTGTCAAACAAATAGTTAGGCCGAATATATGTGATGTTCGTGATACAATGGCATTTATCAGAAAAGAGATTGGTGAATGAAAAATTTTGTCTGGTTGGTTTCCTATCCAAAATCGGGAAATACCTGGTTTCGTATATTTTTATCCAATTATTTGAATAACAGTGAATTACCTGCCACTCTTGAAGGGATTGAATCAACTCCGATTGCTGGCAATGCGATACTGTTTGAGGAGCTGACCGGTTTAAACCCATTTGAATTAACCCCGGAGGAGGTTGACGTTTATCGTCCGGAAATCTATACATTTGCTTCAAGGGAGATTGAAGGTGTAAGTTACCGCAAAACCCATGATGCCTATACCATGAACACCAATGGTGAACCACTATTTCCGGCTGAAGTTTCCAAAGGTGCTGTCTATTTTATCCGTAATCCATTGGATGTCTGTGTCTCCTACGCAAATCATGGAGCGAGCCAGATAGAAAAAACAATCAAATTATTGCTGAACGAAAAAGGGTTAATTGCCGGAAAGAGGAACGGGCAGTTGCGGCAAATGTTGTTGTCGTGGAAAGGCCATGTGGAGAGTTGGCAAAACCAAACTTCAATTCCAATCCATTTCGTGAGGTATGAAGATATGAAACTTAAACCAATTGAGGCGTTTGGATCAGCCATCCGGTTTTTAGGATTGGAATATGATGAAGAACGGTTGGTCAGGGCAATAGGGCACAGCGATTTCAAATTGCTTCAAAAAATGGAAGAAGAGACTGGTTTTCAGGAGCGGTTGCAAAAATGCAAATCTTTTTTTTGGAAAGGTGAAATAGGTAATTATCGGAATTATTTATCAGATAATGATATAGAACGAATTGTAGATTATAGTTCGGATATTATGAAAAAATTTGGATATCTTAGTGCCGACAACAAACTTGAAATTTAATAAAGAATGGAAAAATATTACAAGAACAATGAAATACTCGATGGCAACCTTGAGGGAAGCCTGGTGATGATGGACATCCAGAAGGGGAAATATTTTAGTTTGAACCCCGTTGGGAAAAGGATCTGGGAGATGATTGAACAGCCTAAAAGTTTTGATGAAATTATCAATCTGCTTCAGGCTGAATTCGAAGTGACCCCTGAACAATGCAGTTCAGAAGTTATTGAGTTTTTGGCAAAGATGGAGAAGTCGGGAATCGTAAAAAAAGGATAAATTGATCACCAAGTTTTTATCGCTTCCGATCAATGAAAAGCTGTTGCTCATTGAAGCAATTGTCCTTCTTTTTATCTCAAAAATAATTGTCTGCTTTCCATTCAGGCACTACGTTAAATTACTCCGTCCGGTTGGGAATCCGCACACAGAACCGGATTTAGTCCTTCTTTTCAATATCGGTAGATCCCTTCAAAGGGCCAATAAGCTTGCTTTTTGGAAGAACATCTGTCTTGTAAAATCGGTTGCTGCCCGTTTTATGCTTTCAAGAAGGAGAATACCCTCGGTTTTTACGCTTGGCCTGTTTTTCCACGATGAAATGAAATTTGGGGCACACGCCTGGGTAAAATCGGGTGAAGTCTTTGTCACACCAAGAGGGGACAGCAACTTTAAAGAAATTTTTTCAATCTGAACCCGATGAGTACCATTTTTGTCATTTTTTATTTTGCCGGGGAAAAAATAAAAGAAGAAGATTTTCAACTACTTGCCGGGGCGGTTAAGGGGGAATATTTTGTTTCACAGGCTGAAACAGGGGATCACTACGCTTTGGGATTCAACTACTTACCAGATAAGAGTTCCAGAGGCTCTATTTTACACCATCAGGACCTTGTTTTATTGGCCGACCTTCGTGTCTATAATCTTGATAAGCTTAAGACTCATTTTGATTTCGCAAACGAATATGAGGCATTTGCCAAAGCCTTTTTAAAATGGGGAATCAGTTGTGCAGATTATATTAGCGGTGAATTTGCAGTCGTGATCGTTGACCAGAAAAACAATGAAGCGCATCTGATTCGTGACCATATTGGTGCCAGGCCATTGACCTATTGTTATTTGGCAAAACACCTTATTTTTTCGTCGCATGAATATAGGATTGCAAAATCGGGTCTTTTTCCTACCCGATTATCTGAGTCCCAACTAATAAAGCGTTTTTTTAGGATCAAATCAACTTATTCGCAAACCGAATATGAACAGATTTTCAAAGTTACACCAGGTCATGTGGTAACGATCTCCCGGAATGGAGTAAGAGATACGGCTTATTGGCATCCTGAAAAAATAAAAACAAATAAAAGTATCATTTTCAGCGAAGCTGCAGATCATTTGCGCCAACTTTTGATCAGTGCAACTTTGGCACGACTTGAACCCGGAAAGACGGGCGTTCATGTAAGCGGAGGACTTGATTCAACAGGAATTGCCTGTATTTTAGCTGATTATATTGATGATAAAAATAGGCTCATTGGATATTCGTGGACTCCTGAGGAATTGAACGATGCTGGGGATGACAAAAATGAAAAAGATTTTATAGACGAATTTTCGGATGAAAAGGGGGTAATGGTCCGGTATCTAACCCTTGATAAAAGTGATTTTGCCAGGGATGCTGTGGAACCTGAATTTGAGATCATGCACATGGAGTATCCCACAATACGGATGGCTGGAAAGGATGGGGTAACCACTCTTTTCAGTGGTTGGGGTGGTGATGAATTCCTGTCATTGAGCACACTGGGTTCATTCAACCATTTCGTTTTCAGTTTTAAACCGGTTTGGCTCTTAAACTATGTACGAAAATGTGGCATCAGATCGACCATTTATGCAATACGGTCAGAAATACTCCCGTTACTTGTTCCATTTGGGCTGCTCCCTTCCTTCAGGGGAATGGAATGGTCCAATCTCAGGTTTTTCAAAACTTCATTTATTAAAAAGCATTGGAAAATAATCTTTTTCCATAACCGCAAAAATATTTATGGTTTTGGAGGCCGGAAGGGGTTTATTTTCAATTTATTAAATAATTACCATATCCCTACCCGGATGGATACCTGGAGCCATTATGCCGAAAAATACGGTTTTGAATATAAATATCCACTTCTTGACAAAGAGGTACTCGAGTATTGGTTTAGTTTGCCAGTCAGGTTTACTCACGAAAATCTCGATTCACGGTTACTTTACCGCGAAGTAATGAAAGGGATCCTGACCGAATCGATCCGGACCCGTAGGGATAAAAGCGAAACACTCAGGATAAAGTATTCTCAACAAAAAATGGTTGAAGGAAAGGAATACCTCGAATCACTTTTTTATGCTATTCCAGAGAAGGAACATCTTCCCTATTTTGATCTGAAAGCTTATCAGAAATTGTTTGATAATGAGCTTCCCAAGGAGGGTTTAACTACCTGGTTTCAATTCGAATTGCGGTGTTCTTACCTGCGCAATGTTGAACTGGTTAAAAAATACATTGCCAGATGATGAAAAAAGAGCGGATATTTCAGGTCAATGATTTTGGGAAGATCGTTGCATGCATCTGGAAGTCGGGGCGTGCAATTGCAATTACGAACCTTATCCTGAAAGTCCTGCAATCGGCTATGCCTATTTCCATCTTATTTATTACCAAGGAATTGGTCGATCTTATTTCAATAAAGGACTCCATTGGGCAACATACAGTTGTAGAACTGATCGTTTTTTTGCTGGTCATCCAATTGGTCAACAGCGTCGTTAATAATCTGTCCAATTTTCTTTCAGGAATTCAACAGCAGTTGGTCACTGACCATTTGTCGAAGGAAGTCATTAAAAAAGCGATCGAAGTCGAGTTGGAATATTACGAAAATCCGGAATATCACAATACTTTGCATTTAGCTCAGCATCAGGCAATTTACAAGGCACCAATTGTTGTAAATACGATTAGCCAATTGATCGAGTCAACGATTTCGATATTCCTGCTTTCAGCCCTTTTCTTTTCTTTGGATTGGGTATATGCTGTTTCATTGATTGTAATTGCAATTCCCATTCTTATCATTCGGTGGTACAATGGGAAATCGACCTACCAATTGGAAAAAAAGAGTGCAGAACTTGAAAGGCAATCGGGATATCTGAATTTGGTATTGACAACTGAAGTAAATGCCAAGGAGGTCCGTGCTTTTGGTTTTGGACCCTTCTTCCTAAAGCGGTTTATTGCTTTAAGGTCACTTCTGTTCCATGAAAAAAAGGAATTGAACAAGAAACAGACATGGGCTAGCTTAATTGCACAAGTGATCGAGATTGTTGTAATTTGCCTGATGTACTTTCGTTTGGCGATTCAAGCAATAGGAGGGATCATTTCGATCGGAGGATTTGTCCTGTATTTTTCGGCCTTCCAACGATTGCAAAGTGCATTAAAAACCTGGTTACAAACCTTGGTGCAACTCTATCAATCCCAACTTTTTCTCAGCGATATATTCTCTTTTCTTGATCTGCCTTCAAAACAACGTTGGACTTCATTATCAAAAGATGCCACAATTATGGAATGGAACCTTCTTGATGTTTCAAATGTTGTTTTTACCTATCCAAATTCGGAAAAGCCTGTACTTCAGGAGATTAATTTCTCCTGTAAATCTGGCAACATCATTGCATTTGTGGGCGAAAATGGTTCTGGTAAATCGACACTGGCAAAGTTGCTTTGCCGGTTATATCCTACGGGTACAGGGGAAATATTAATCGGAAAGAAAAGTATTCAGGATATTCCTGAAGAAGAATTTCGGAAAAATGTATCTGTTGTTTTTCAGGATTTTGGGAAGTATTATACCAGTATAAACGAAAATATCAGGTTGGGCTTTGGCAATGAGGTGGATGAAACCAAAATTGTTCAAAGTGCGACAAGTGCGGGAGCCCACGAATTTATCGTTAGTAAGCCCTTGGGATACAATACAGTACTTGGCCGCTCATTTATAAATAGCGAAGAGTTGAGTGGTGGGCAATGGCAAAAACTGGCAATTGCTAGGGCATTTTACCGCCTACCCAAAGTATTGATACTTGATGAGCCTACAAGCCATATTGATCCGGTTGCTGAATATGAACTGTTTAAAGAGATAAAGGAGAAGTTCAACGAAAAAATAGTGATCCTCATTACACACAGACTGCATAACCTTAAAATTGCCGATCACATATATGTGATGCACGAAGGCCGTATTGTGGAAAATGGGACATTTGCTGAACTTGTAGGAATGAACGGGACATTTAAAGAAATGTACGATAAACAACAACTTTAACATGAAAACGGAACTTACACCGGAACTACTGTATAAAAGGCACGGACTTAGCTATCCTCAGATCGACAGTCTTTTAGGCTCCAATCATAAAGATTTATATCAGAGGGACATAATGGAAAATTTTAAGATCATCCGTGAATTTATCATGGTAACAGACGAATTTCGGAAAATGGACATCCGGTTTATCTCCTTAAAAGGGCCACTCTTGTCGCATCGGATCTACAACGATGTCACCGTCAGAAGGTTCCATGACCTTGATATACTGGTCGATTTTAGCGATATTTCGTTAATCTACAATCTTCTGGTTCAGCGTGGATATTCGAAAGATACGGAGTTGTTAGCGGATGAAAATATGAATCAAAAGCTGCACGACTATTTAAAGCATATTTCCTTTTTTCATCCTCATACAAAAGTGTGCTTTGAAATCCACTGGAAAATTTCCATAGATAAATGTATTTTTAATTTGGATTTTGATTCGATCTATAAGCAGATTGCTACAGATCAGGTATTTATGAGCCGGAATTTCCGCGTTTTGAACAAGGAATATGATTTGCTATATCTGCTTGTTCATGGATCTGACCACAAATGGCAAAGACTAAAATGGTTACTCGATATTAAGGATTATAGCAGGAATGTCCCTTTTGATCGGTTAAAAGTGGATAATTTGGCCAAAAAACACAAGGTTTCCAGGATAATCCCATTGTACAATTTGGTCGCCTCCAAATACTTCCACGACCCCCAATTGTTTGATACAAAACAAAAAGTTCCAGCCTTACTTTTTCGAAGTTGTATTAAGCAAATCGAAGCCCGTGAGGTGATATTTTATACTGAAAGGACTATTTCCGATTCATTCAGTGATTTTGTATATGCATTTCTGCTCTTCCCCGATTTACGTAGCAGATTGGCCTACCTTAAAAATAAGCTGATATGCTACTACGATGTAAAGAATATTAAAACCACAAATGCCATATTATTAATACTTTACCGTCCGTTTGGATTAATATTCAGAAATTTCCACGGTGTCCGTAAAGAAAAATAAATATGGGTATTAATAGAAGATCCCTCAATTTGATCCGGAATAAAGAACTATATCAAATTGAAGGACCGCCTATTCTAATCAAATTGCAAGCTTACGGCATTCTGCGCTCTGTTTCCGGTCTTGGTTTCATAGCAGGTTTTCCCGGCAATTTTACACCACGCATGGCTGCATTGTAAACAAACGAAGCTGTGATCACTGCATTCTGCTTAAGATCGGCCATTACAAGCCTTTCATAAGTATCCATAGGGGTATGGTAGCCACGGCCGTACTCAATTTCATCCTGGATAAACTGAAATGCCGGCAATCCCTCCGAATTAAACGAAAGGTGGTCGGTACCGGAGGTATTCCTCATTGTAACTGTCGAAGCACCCATGTCGGCAAATGGTTTTAGCCACTCTTCAAAGATTGGCCTTACAAACTCATTTTCCTGGAGATAGATCCCACGGTATTTTCCCGATCCGTTGTCCATGTTGAAATAACCTGCAAACTTGTCAAAATCGGGTTTGTGTTCCTTCGTTTTCGGATCAACCAAATATTTTTCAACATAACCACGTGAACCGAACAATCCTTGTTCTTCGCCACCCCAAAGGGCTATCCGTATTGTCCTTTTGGGGGCTACATCGAGGCTTTTAAGTATCCTCAACGCTTCCATCATCACGATGCAACCTGAAGCATTGTCGGCAGCCCCGGTTCCACCATGCCACGAATCGATATGGGCACCAAGCATAACGACTTCATTTTTCAACAGTTTATCTGTACCTGGTATTTCACCGATTACATTGAAAACTGATGGACTTTCAAAAAACTTATTTTTTATTTCAACTTCCATCTCAACTGGCACACTATGGCGCAACAACCTTTCCATCCGGCCATGATCTTCATTCGGAATATTGAGTTCTGCGATTGGCTCTTTTGAGCCTGAAGTATAATTTGCACCCGTGGAACGAGGAATATTGTATGTTCCTGAATTGTTTAGTATTACAGACGCACCTTCCTTTACAAGGAATTCAGAAATTTTGACCCGCAATTCGCGCTGTGCCCTCATTGTGGCAAAGTCAAAATTTCCCCTGCGGCCACCCTGCTGTGAGGAGGGAGCCATCGAAAGATCCTTCAACTGCGCATCGGTCAATCGGCTGGCAAGAGGTTCAAAACTGATCTCATAAGGGGTGGTCGGTACATAAGGTATCAGCACAATTTTGCCCGAAACTTTCCCTTTGTATTTTTCAAGATCGGCTTCCGTTTTTACATCCAAAAGCACAACCTCAGCCTTGACCAATCCGTTTGTACTTCCTGTCCAGGCAACGGGGTTACAGGCAAAATTGGTATAATAAGGTGAAGTAATTGCCGCATAAGTTTTCAGGTTGTCCCAGCCACCACGCGTGAATTCACGGGCCACCTCTATCCTTACGTTTTGAAATCCAAGCTCTTCCATCTTTTTCTTGGCCCATTCATTTCCTTTGTTGTTGCCAGTTGAACCAGTCAGCCTTGGCCCGATAAAATCGGTCAGCCAAAAGGCAAGGTCTTCTATACCCGAATTCTTCAGACCTTCCTGCTTGATTTTATAAATCATGCCAAGGTCAACATTTTCATTCTGCGACATTGAGAATAAAGGCAGAAAGAACAGGAACATTAAAAAGATTGAGATTTTCTTGATTTTCATTGAAGTAGTATTAAAAAGTTATTAGGGACGCTCCAAAAGTAAAAATATTTTTAATCCAATGTAACCCTGAAAAAATATTAATTATTGATAAATAACAATTATTTTTCTACTTATATCCCTAACTTTGCCCGGTTTGACTGATCCTTTTTGCAGTGCTGACCGAAAAAGTATTTATTTTTTAAATTCCTGATTGAATGATTTACGATGTTATTATAGTTGGGGCTGGTCCTGCCGGTATTTTCACCGCCTATGAATTGGTAAGGGAGCGCAATGATCTCAAAATCATCATCCTTGAGAAAGGGCGGGATATTCAGCACCGAAAATGTCCCAAACATACCAACGGCGGTACCTGCGTGAATTGCAATCCGTGTTCGATCACAACAGGCTGGGCAGGTGCGGGTGCATATTCGGATGGGAAATTGTCGCTTTCCCATGAAGTTGGGGGAATGCTCCCCGACTACATAGGCGTAGAACAAACAATGGAAATGATTGCCTACACCGACAATATTTACCTGAAGTTTGGGGCGGATTCCAAAATTCATGGTGCATCCGAAACACCGGCAATTCGCGAGATAAGGCGGAAATCAATAGAGGCCAACCTCAAATTGGTACCTTGTCCGGTCAGGCATCTTGGGACCGAAAAAACCCAGCAACTTTACCGCTCCCTTTTCGATCATCTAATAAAACAAGGGGTGGACGTCCGGTTCAATTCTCCGGTGGAGGAGTTTATTATCAATCAAAATCAGGTCGAAGGGGTGAAGTGTTCGAAGGAGTCCTTATATGGAAAGAAGGTGGTAGTGGTTGTGGGTCGCGAAGGTTCCAACTGGTTGATGCAGCAATGTAAAGCTCAACATATTCCGACCGAGACCGGCATTGTCGATATTGGGATACGGCTCGAATGCCGGAATGAAATTATGCAGGAGATCAACGAAAATTTTTATGAGGCCAAGCTGGTCCATTATACACGGACGTTTGATGACAAGGTCAGGACTTTTTGTTCAAATCCTGGTGGATTCGTCTCATCGGAATATTACGATGGAAACCTAGCTGTTGTGAATGGTCACAGTTACAAGGATTTGAAAAGTGACAATACCAATTTTGCATTGCTGGTTTCACAGAAATTTACGGAACCCTTCAATGCCCCGATCGAATATGGTCACCATATTGCCCGTCTTGCCAATATGCTTACACGCAATAAGATTCTGGTCCAGCGTTTTGGTGACCTTGTCCGTGGGCGCAGGACTACTCCTGAACGGCTTTACCGGAACAACATCATCCCAACTTTAAAAGATGCGGTCCCTGGCGATCTGAGTTTGGTTTTACCACACAGGATACTGATGGATATCATCGAGATGATCAGGTCGTTGGACAAGGTAAGCCCTGGACTCGCTAGCGACGAAACTTTGCTTTACGGTGTTGAGGTGAAGTTCTATTCCAATATCATCAAAGTTGACAAAACATTTCAAAGTGCCAACGTTAAAAATCTCTATTTTGGAGGAGACGGGGCAGGGATCACACGAGGGTTGATGCAAGCTTCCGTAAATGGAATATTAATTGGAAGGGAGATACTAAACCGAATCACCTAATTATCAAAAATAATTTATGGTTTCACCCTTTAATGAAGTCAATAAATTGTTGGCCAGCCTGCTTGCTCCTATCCTGAAAAGGCTGTTGTTTAACCATTCATCGCCAAGTACTTCCTTAACAATGGCGATATAGTTTATTGCCTCCGCAGACTGGACAATGCCACCTGCAGCCTTAAAGCCAATCCGTTTCTGTGTTTTTTCGTAGTATTCCTTTATTGCACTGCACATTACCCATGCAGCATCCAAAGTAGCCGCTGGTTCCATCTTTCCGGTTGAGGTTTTGATAAAATCTGCCCCAGCCTTCATGGCCAAATGTGATGCTTTCCAAATTTTTTCAGGCGTTTTTAAAGCACCTGTTTCCAGGATAACCTTTAAATGAGCCAGACCACAAGCTTTTTTCAGGATTGAAATTTCTTCAAGGACTGAAGCATAATCTTCGGCGAGAAAATTGCCCAGATTCAAAACGATATCTATTTCGTTGGCACCATCGGCAACTGCCATCTGGATTTCGAGTTTTTTCACTGCCAGATAGGTCTGTGAAGATGGGAATCCTGCTGCAACCGATGCCAGTTTTACATCTGTAGTGAGAAGGTTTTTCCGTACTGACCCAACAAGAGTTGGATAGACACAAATTGCGGCTACATTGGGCAATTCAGGAAATTCGTATTCAAAATCGGAAACCTTTTTTGCAAATTTCTCACCCTGAACCGCATTGTCAGTCGAATTCAAAGTGGTCAGATCGATGCACGACAAGGCAAGTTCATACCATTGGCTGTTGTTCAACCCTTTCGAATTTTTTATAATCGCAGCAACTGCCTGTTCAACTTCCCCTACCTGAAATTTCCTGTCAAAACCTTCTAAACTTTGGGTCATCTTGTATTTTATTAATTTTTAAGCAAATAGTTTGTCATTGTTCAAATGACGGAGCTTATCGCGCTCCGTCTTTTTCTCCATGTTTTTTTTAAAGGCTGCTGTAAGGTCAATTCCGGTCTGGTTGGCCAGGCAAATCACGACCCAAAGGACATCGGCCAGTTCGTCTCCAAGATCAATATCATTTTCACCTTTTTTTGGGGATTGGTCACCATATTGTCTGGCGATTATACGTGCAACTTCACCCACCTCTTCGGTCAGGATGGCCATGTTGGTCAGTTCGCTGAAGTAACGCACCCCATATTTTGTAATCCATTCATGCACTGCCGATTGCGCATTCCTGATTGTAATATCCTCATCCATAATAGAATAGTTTAAAACTCCTTGTTTTTGGAATCGATAATGATCGTTACCGGACCGTCATTCACAAGGCTAACCATCATATGCGCCCCAAACTCGCCGGTTTTCACTTCTTTTCCCAGATTTTCGGAAATAACATTTACAAATTTGTTGTAAAGCGGGATCGAAAGTTCGGGCGGAGCTGCCTGAATGTAGGATGGCCGGTTCCCTTTTTTCGTTTTGGCATGTAGTGTAAACTGGCTCACGGCAAGTATTTCGCCATCGACCTCTTTTACAGACAGGTTCATTACCCCGTTTGGATCATCGAAGATCCGAAGTTGGGTGATCTTTTTACTGGTCCAATCAAGATCTTCATCGTTGTCCAAACTTTCAAATCCGGCCAGAACGAGCAAACCATGCTGAATCGAAGATTTCACATTTCCTTCAATCGTAACCGACGCCATTGATACCCGTTGAATAACCACTCTCATAATCCCTTATTTGAGTTCAAACATAGCAAATTTCGCAATCACATCACAGCTTTCATGAATCCGATCACTGCAAGATAACGGATTAATTTTCCGAGTATCATAAACAGAACGGTAAGGAATGGGGAGATACGGAAAAACCCCAACGCAAGAATAAAGACATCCCCGATGATTGGAACAAAAGTGAGTGTTGCAGCAACTGGGCCATACTTCTGCAATTTTGGAAGCATCGCATGGATTTTCTCAGGTTTGACCTTGGCGTATTTTTCGATCCATTCCATTTTGCCGAGATATCCCATATAATAGATGGATAATCCACCCAATGTGTTCCCCGCCGTTGCCGAAATGAGCGAGCTTGTGACATTAAAACCACTGTAAATCAGTAAAGACAATACTGCTTCCGAATTAAACGGAACTACCGATCCCGAAAGGAAGGCAGCAAGAAAAAGTCCGATTAATCCATATTGATAAAAGAAATTGACCATATGGGGCCAAAGATAATGGATTGATCGGAAGAATAGTTAAAAGCCGTCGCTTTTCGGTTGCAGGGAATCTGAACGCTCTAAGTTGAAAGAGCAGGAAAAAAGTTAAAATGGTGACCAAAGAGTTATGTTTTGATTGGGTATTGTGATGAAGAATTCCACCTTTCCACATTCAGGGCAAACAAAGAGGTCAAAAAAAAGAAGGCAGCTTTTGGTGCTGCCTTCTTTTAATGGATTTTTACGATAACGCGGCTATACCGGAACCGATCATATTGGCACTTTCGATGTTGGCAATGTTGATCTTGACTTTTTTGTGGCCCAAATCGGCAAGCAATTCTTTTAGTGTTTTTTTCACCACTTTGTTATAGTTCTTACAACCAGCTACTTCACTCCAGAAGAGACTACCTTCGGCTGTGATCCTCACTTTCCTGACCGATTTGTCGTGGGCAATCAGCATGTCAATCAATCCTGCCAAAGAAGCAGCAACCAATTTTGCAGACCTTTTATAAATGGCGATTGCAACTTTCACATGCTTTTTCTTGTGCTGTTCAGGTGCGTTGATGATATCGGTAAGAGCTTTACCATCAGTCTGATCATCAAAACCATCATCAGGGAAAGCATACCTGAGCAGTTGCCCGATGTACATTCCGGAAACCGACTTTTCAAATCTCTGTGAACCTTTATTGTTTGAATTTTCGTCAACCAGTTCATCGTATTTGGTCAGATGAGGCGGTTTAAAATTGCCCGATTCAAGATTTACCGGGGTAAGACCCTGCCAATTAAGGCTTGGATCAATCTTTGGAATTCGGCTTGCATTGACGAACCCGGCCATATTTGTTCCTGTACCAACGATCAGGCCAATATAAGCATCAAAATTCGGATCTGTCAATCCAGCGAATAATGAAGCAACAGTATCGTTGATAACTTTGATCCCGGTAAACTCGGTTTTTCCTTTTTTGTTTAATTTATCAAGTAGTGGTTTGCCGATTGGCTTACCGATCATTTCGTTAATTTCGATACCCTTTGTCCATCTGATCAACTCGGCATCGCCATTTGGCAAACAGTCGGCAGGATAGGAAAAGCAGTAACCAATCGGGGCTTTTGCGGGAAGTTCGATTTCTTCTGTAAATTCAGATTGTTTTGCAAGAAGGTCATCAACCGAAAATCCTTTGACAGTGGAAGCAGAAATCTCTTTACCACCTGCTTTTTTCGGGGTAATATTGGCGACCCCACCTTCAAAATTAATTACTGCTGCACGGAAATTTGTTCCGCCCCAGTCAAGTACAACAGCTTGACCTTCAGCACCACAAGTAAGTGGATGGATGTACGTCGGGATACTTTTCACCTCCGTATTGTCGTTCTTTAGCCCATTCTCAATTTTATCTTCCAGATTAAGGGCTACCTCTTTTAACTGCCCCATTTTGAGCCTAAATTCCTTCTTTTTCATTTTTTATATTCTGTTGAATTATCAATATTCTGTTCAGTCAAAGATATTAAAAAGTAATAGAAAATACCTTTTTTAGGGAACTGTAAATTTTTTATCTGCACCTGGTTTAATGATGCTCCATACATCCAGTTTTTGTTCCCACTTTACCGCATGGGCAGGGCTTGTTGAGGGAAGAGTGAAAGTTGGTAGGTTGATTTCGGGGAAATATTTTTTGAAAAATTTCGCTGCACCCGTACCATTGAAGAATATCCTTGAAATACTGGGATGGGTCAACAGAAAATTTCGCAGGTCATTGGGGACTTCTTGCCTGATATCACTATCAAGGCTCGATTCCCTTTCACAATAATTGAGCACGTCCCAAAGTGCAATCCCGTTTTGGAGCAGTACCTCTGCTCGGATTTCGAAGTCGGATGAAAATGGTCTGTTGTAAAGGGCGAATATAATTTTCCAGAATGCATTCTGGCCATGGGCATAATAGGCCTGCGCCCGTAAAGATTCTTTTCCTGGCATCGTGCCCAGAATTAGCACAGTACTTTCGGGATTGGAGATGGGTGGAAATGAATAGATCGTCGAATTTATGGGCTCGTTCATGTTCATCAATGGCTGAAACTATTGTTTTCTGAAGCTTCAAAGCGACAAAGATAGGTGTATGCCGGAAAGATAATTGTCTAAATCTAAAGAACCTGCTGATTTTATCTATTTTTGCATTAAAATAGGTTATAACATGGAAGAATATTCAACAAGACAAAATAAAATAGGGCGGTTGATCCAGAAAGAGCTGGGTGAGCTTTTGCGCCGCGATACACAAATATTGGCCAAGGGACGGATTTTATCACTTACAACTGTGAGGGTAACAAGGGACATGTTTCTGGCAAGGTGTTACCTGAGCATATTCCCTTCTGAGGGTTCTGCAGAAGTATTGGCTGATATCAAATTGCACAAGAGCAAACTGAAGGGCGAACTTGGAAATATTGTCCGGTTTCAACTGCGCCATGTCCCCGAGCTCGAATTTTTCCTCGACGATAGCCTTGATTATATCGAGAAGATCGACAAATTGTTAAAGTAAAATTCAGGACTGCTAAAACCATTCATCCGTTATAAGTTCCTTATGGAGTACGATCCGATTAAAAGAAGACTTGGGAGTGTTTTCAACCGAACTCCTTTCCTGCGAAAAGTGTTCTATTCACTGCTCGATCTTTTGTTGCTCAGGGCGTGGCATGTCAAAAAGGAACTTCGGTTGTTAAGAAAAAAGTCTTTTTCGGGAAAGATCCGTATTTTGGATGCCGGTTCGGGATTTGGCCAGTATAGTTACCGGATGTGCCGGATTTTTAGCGGTTCTATTATTAAAGGTGTCGATGTTAAACAGGAACAGATCGATGATTGCAACGCTTTTTTTAATAGTGCAGGTTTGCACGAAAGGGTCAATTTTGAAACTGCCGATTTGGTAAAGTACAATAAACCATATTGTTACGATCTAATTCTTTCTGTCGATGTGATGGAACATATTGAAGAAGATGAAGTGGTTTTCAATAATTTTTTCAAATCGCTCAGGAAAAATGGTGTCCTTTTGATTTCGACCCCTTCTGATCAAGGTGGATCGGATACCCACGATCATGAACACGACGAAGTGCATGGTTTCATCGAAGAACACGTCAGGGACGGGTATGCCATCGACGACATTTCCAGGAAGTTGCAACATGCCGGGTTTGGGGATGTTGAAGCAAAATATACTTATGGAGTTTTGGGATCACTTTCGTGGAAGTTTTCAATGAAATATCCGATTTTGATGCTGGGAATTTCCAGGGGCTTTTTCATTATACTTCCATTCTATTATCTGTTGTTCTTCCCGTTTTGTGCCATCCTTAACTGGTTGGATGTGAGTTTTCCACATAAGAAAGGT
The DNA here is from genome assembly GCA_903927965.1 of uncultured Bacteroidia bacterium. Lineage (GTDB taxonomy): Bacteria > Bacteroidota > Bacteroidia > Bacteroidales > Prolixibacteraceae > JAAFHB01. The sequence goes on from CAIYPA010000091.1 coordinate 52,478, forward strand.
ACCGGCCTTCTGGTGAAGGCCTATAAAAAGTAAATTCAAAACTAAGATCGAATTGAACCTCGCGTACTACATAGCCAAAAGATACCTTTTCTCAAAAAAGAAGACCCATCTGATCAACATTATATCGGCCATTTCGGTTGCAGGGATGGCTATTGGGACAATGGGGTTGATTATCGGCCTTTCCGGTTTTAATGGGTTCGACAGCCTGATCAAATCGCTATTCTCTACTTTCGATCCCGATCTGAAAATCACCCTGGCCGAAGGGAAAAGTTTTGATCCCAATGGACAGGTATTTAAAGAAATCCGCCAAATGAAGGATATCCTTTATTTTTCGGAGGTTGTTGAATCGAATGGCTTGTTGAGGTATGAAAACAGGGAGGTTCTGGCTACTATAAAGGGTGTAAGTGCCGAATATCGGCAGATGACCGGACTGGATTCGATGATGGTGGAAGGTGAATTTAAGCTTAATGATACCCAAAATAATTATACGGTTATCGGACAAGGAATTGCCTATTATCTTTCGATGGGGATCAATCTTGTTCATCCCATCAGTGTCTATGTGCCAAAAAAGGGTAGGAGAGGGGGTTCGTCGTTGGAAGGAAGTTTTAACGCTGGCCAAATTTATTCAATTGGTGTTTTTTCTGTTCAGCAGGAGATTGATTCAAAATACATTATTGTTCCGATCGACTTTGCCCGGCAATTGTTTGAACAACCTGAGAAAGTTAATTCTATTGAGTTGAAAATCAGGGAAGGTTCTTCCGGCAAGAAGGTACAGGGAATCCTATCCACCATGTTGGGAAGTAGCTTTGTAGTGAAAAACCGTTATCAGCAACACGATTACCTCTACAAGACCATGCAGGGAGAAAAATATGCTGTCTATCTGATCCTGATCCTGATCCTGATCATTGCTTCCTTTAATATCGTAGGTTCCCTTACCATGTTGATCATCGACAAAAAGGAGGATATTGCGATCCTGAAAAGCATGGGTGCTGATAAGGCTTTGATCCGAAATATCTTTCTTTTTGAAGGCTGGTCTGTCTCATTGCTGGGTGCCATTATCGGCACCGTACTGGGACTTGCTGTTTGTCAGGCCCAGATCAGTTTTGGACTTGTAAAACTACAAGGAGGAGGAGGTTCCTTTATTGTGGATGCCTATCCCATAACAATCATACCACTTGATATCCTGCTGATCTTTTTTTCTGTTTTGTTGATCGGCTTTGTAGCAGCATGGTTTCCGGTCAAGCATATCTCAGGTAAATATTTGGAAGAAGAAAAGAATTAGTCATTGAAAAATAACACAGTTATATAGTTAATGACTAATGTTTCGCACATAAAAAAAGTGCTTAAAACATTGTGTTTTAGATAAAAAAAGTAGCATGGAAATTTTGTTAAGACCTTAAAATGTAGTAATTTAAGGGCGAATCCAAAACAATACTGCCATGCTACAGAAC
>CAIYPA010000092.1 GCA_903927965.1 uncultured Bacteroidia bacterium
GCGCGTTCAGTCCCCTTTTTACGCGTTACTTCATATTGGAGAGGGGTCAACTCCTTTTTCCATGCATCATCGTTTTTTACCACCTTTGGGGCAACCTGCTGCTCTTTTAATGTCTTTGTGCGGATATCGTCCTGTGCCATGACCTGAAATATTGGGATTGAAGAAAAAGTAAAGAATAAAATAAGTGAAATTATCGACTTCATAATCAGATTGATTTTATCATTTAAAACGGAATTCCCGAGTAAATGTTTCAATTTACTAGAGATTAAAAATTTGGGCCACCCGTATCCCACCAAAGGCGTGTGCTGATCTTATCAGGCCCACCCAGGTAAGTCGTGGCTTCGGCCACAGCTTTGGCATTGCCAGACCTTTCCCCATTCGTAAATGGCATCCGTTTGATAAAATCGTCGCTGGCAATGATCCCCCATTCAACATTGCTGTCATTTCGGGCATTGTAAGGAAGTTTTGGATATCCTGTCCTACGAAAATCTACCCATGCCTCAAGGGAGTTGGAAACGCCATCGATCCATTTCTGCGTCAGGATTTTCTCCAGTTTCAGCTCTTTACCATCGGCTTCATTCCAGGCTACTGTTATTGACGAACGTGTCTTAAAACTATTCCTTACTTCCAATGGATCAATATAATCAATGGGTTTGTTGGTTGAATTGGCAAGATAGGCATCAACCCCGGTGGCGCCCCAATCTTCGAAAGAAGATTTAACCCCATTTTCGTAATTCGTTTTGGCATCGCCAGCACCATTCCAGCCCCTAAGCGATGCCTCAGCTTTGAGGAAATGGACTTCTGCAGCTGTCATGTACCTCCTGGAAGTTACAGTCTTGAAACTTTCGGCAATTTTGGAATAGGGGACACGCTGATCTTTAGTCGCCAAAAATGCTCCACTCCTGACACCTTTGTATGGATAATCGGGATGTTCGGGATAAAGTGTATTATCAGCTGCGGGCGAAAAAAGCTGGCCTATCCTTCCATCTTTAAGACCGACCAGAAAAGACTCCATGGCTGCATCCATACTTGTATCGTCCCATTCAAAACAGATCATCGCGATGGGCAAAATATTTCCCAGTAACGAAATACGAAAGTTATCGCCATTTGATACAATTAAACCACCGGGATCGGCTAATGCTTTCTCCCCCTGGGTTTTGGCAATTGCGGGTGCCACCTTCGACAAACGGATTGCAAGCCTTAACCGCATCGAATTGACCAGTTTGATCCATTTGGTCATATCGCCTTTGTAGCTTGGGTCGAACCTTGCAAAAGCTTTGTAATCTTTATTTGCGGTAAATTCTGTTTGGATGGTGTCCAATTGTAGAAAAAAGAGGTTGTACAGATCAGATTCTTTGTCATACGGGACGGATGAAACCGCTGTCCCATATTTTGAATAGATTACAGGGCCATGGAAAGTTGTTAGCTTTGACATTGCAAGGATCCTGATAAATTTTGCCCATGTAGCATAAAGAGGCAAATTGTTCTCTTTCGACAATTGGATCAATTTTTTTGTGGGAGCCATAACCCCTCCATAAATATCGTCCCAATAACTATTCCATGTGATGTAATAGGTTGTATTGTTCACACCACCAATGTATGGTTCGGGACAGGCAAGATGGCGGGCATAGCAATCCTGAACAAGGTTCTCGTCAATTTGTGAACCGCAAAGGTTATATAACAACCCCGAAAATGACGAGCCGACAAGGTTATAATCCTGTTGGAGCATCTCGTTGGAGATGTTGTTTGGATTCTGATTTTCGGTCACAAATTTTTTTGTGCAGGATATTGATAAACAAATGATTATAAGGAATATTGAAATATTTTTCATAACTTTTGGATATTAGAATGTTACCTTTAAACTAAACCCATATGACCTTGTGGCAGGAATGCAGAACACTTCATTCGATTGCATTGCATTGTTTGTGCTCATCGCTTGCTCGGGATCGTAAGGTGCTTTTTTATAAAAAAAGAGCAAATTCCTCCCAATCAATGAAAATGAAGCTTCCCTAACCGGTAGTTTCAGATGGTCAACATTCAGGTTGTAACCCAATACCAGTTGACCCAGGCGGACATTTGTCCTCGAATAGACATATGGCTCCATAACCCTGTTCCTATCGCCGATTGCAGAATAGTAAACGACAGGGTCAATAGAAGTAACTGCGGTCGTTCCCTGCATCGCATTGATAGGTATCGCACCAGCGTCCCTTGCATCGGCACTTCTTTGGCTCACACCATAAGCATCGAGAAATGCTTCTGTTTTCGAGAAAGCAACCCCTCCAAACTTCCCATTTATCAACATACTCATATAGAGGTTTTTATAAGTCAGGGTGTTGTTCCAGCCCATTGTCCAGTCAGGATTTGCATTTCCAACTTTCGTGGGACTTTCAGCCCTGGTGGGAACTCCATTTGAATCAAGGAGTATCTGACCTGCATCGTTCCTGGCAAACTGATAAACGTACACATCGTTGAAAGAGCCACCTGCCTTAACAATTGAAATAAACCCTTCATCATATCCACCAACCTGATAATCAGGTTCTGAGGCGATCAACTCTACAATTTTGTTTTTATTCCTTGCAAAATTCAGTGACGATTTCCAATTTAGTTTATTGGTTTTGATTGGTACTGCATCAATTGTGAGTTCAATCCCTTTGTTTGTAATCTTGCCGGCATTTACATAGTAATAGGTATATCCAGAGCCCGAAGGAGCACCCAATGCCAGGAACTGGTTTGTGCTTACGTTATTGTAATATGTAAAATCCAATCCCAACCTGCCTTTAAAAAGTTTCATTTCAGTTCCCAATTCATAGGAGGTGATGACCTCAGGTTTCAGGTTAGTAAATGGCATCTGGGTACTTTGATTGACCCCGGCAGGTCCATCGGGGCCACCGGTACCGCTTATGGTATTCCATGGCGAAACCACATCAAATGGGACTTCGTTCGCTGTATTGGACCATGATCCCCTGACTTTTAGAAATGAAATAGTTGATGGTAATTTAACCATTTGATTCACAATGGCTGAAAGGCCAACCGCCGGATAAAAATAAGATTCGTTCCCGGTAAGTGCCAGAGTTGAAGCCCAGTCGTTCCGCCCCGAAAGGTCCAAAAATAAAATCTCATTGTACCCAAATTGTAAATTAGCAAAAAACCCTTGTTTAATGCTCTTGTTGATCGTAGGAACCACAGGGACATTGTACGGGATGTTCAGGAAACTGAAAAGATTGGGATACATTAAAATGAAGGAGTTGTTGTCGACAGCAATGCCGTTGTTGAATAGGTTATGCTGGTAACTCGCACCTACAATTCCGGATATTTTTACCTTACCAAAAGAATTGTTGTAGCTTAGGATCGCATCGCCATAAATGGATTTGTCGGTATATCTGGCGTATTGCCATTTTCCGTTCATGCTCACGCTCACCGGATTACCACCAGCATAATATTTGTTTTCATACACCTTTTCGGCAAAATCGGCACTGCCTCTTGCTTCCAACCTGAAATGTTGGGTGAACTCCCAACTTATTTTGGCGTTTGCAAGGACACGTGTTGTTTGACTGGTTTTTGAATTCTTGTAAATCTCCCAAAATGGGTTGTTCTCTTTTTCTTCGGTTGAAAACCAATTCATTTTGTACAAATTCCTGTCCTTGTCCAATACCTGATAGTTTTCCTTATAGGATGCAAAATCCCTGTCGCGGGGGAAAAGATACAAACCAGTAAGCGGGTTGTTATAATAGCCTGCTCCGGGACGGTTTTCGGACCGTTCATCGGTCAACATGACATTTGAACTTACAGTGACCTTGTTTTCAAAAAGCCTGGTTGACTGATTGAAACTGAAATTGTTTTTATGGTATTTGTTCGTTGGTACAACCCCTTTTGCAGTGGTATTTGAATAAGAAAAGTAAGCGGTCGTTTTATCGTTTCCGCCGCTAACGGAGGTCGAATTTTTTGCAACAAAACCTGTCCGGAAGAAATCTTTGATGTATCCTTTCTGATAATTTCCCTTAGTTTTCGACCAGCTATAATCTGATCCGTCAACGGCACCATATTCATATTGGAATTTTGGAAGATCGGATATGCTTTCAAAGGTTAATCCTGAATTGATTGTGACTGTTGCCTTTTGCACTAACCCTTTTTTGGTCGTGATCAGGATTACCCCATTGGCTCCCTGACTTCCGTAAAGTATCGAAGCGTTGGCCCCTTTAAGGACATTGATGCTTTCAATGTCCTCGGGGTTGAGTTGAGAAAGGCCATCTCCACCATCCGTTCCCCCATACGAGCTGGGCTGTCCGCTTTTGTTGTTGACCATTGGGATACCGTCGATTACATAGAGCGGCTCGCTTAATCCGTTGATCGATTTATTCCCTCGAAGCACTGCTTTTGTGGAACCTCCTGCCCCTGAATTGCTGACCTTGATATCGATACCGGCCGCTTTTCCGCTCAAGGCCTCCATAAAATTTCCAGTGGCAGTATTTGTAAGCTCTTCTCCCGAAACCCTTTGGGAGGCAAAGGAGAGTGTCTTTTTTTCGCGTTCCATTCCAAGTGCAGTAACCACGACTTCGTTTAGCCCAACATTGTCAGGAGTCATTGTCACATAGATCATTGCTCTTCTGTTGATAACTTCCTCCAATGTTTTCATTCCAACA
>CAIYPA010000093.1 GCA_903927965.1 uncultured Bacteroidia bacterium
CCCATTAATGTAGCAATGTTCCTTTGCTCCGAAACTCCGCGTCTCCCCATATCACTTGCAACCATAAAATTCAGTGCTTTAGCTGGGAATTTTTCAGGATTGACAAGAACTTGTGCATTTGAATAAAAAACCAGTAAAAACAACGTAAAAAAAATGCTGATTATCCGTATCATAGATTTTTTTTTAAAGATGGGATTAAAATAAGGAAAATATCTCAATTTTTTGACTTATGAGACATTCTCCTAACTATTTGTTTAAAAAATATTAGTTTGTACCGTATACGCCAAAACGTGCTGCTGGAGCAGGGGTCTTGTATTCAACACCATTAAGTGTTAATCCCGATGTTCCCCAATATGGAGCATAAATGCCTGTGAAACCCGAGTTAGCGCCTGTTAGTACTGGAGATGCTGCCAGAACGTGAAAATTCCAATTAGTGTCGTATGTGTAAGAGGTTAGATCAATGGTATTAAATCCGAAACTTACAAATTTTGGGTCTTTGGAACTGTCGCCTGCAGATGCACTGACAAGGCTATTTAAATCTACCTTAGGTGTACTGTTGCGGCCATCGTGCCAATAAGCGGCCTGATTCGATACGTAACCCATGTAAGAGGTGAGTGTTAAAGGATTATCCTGAGCAAGAGTACTTTGTTGCGAGCCTGAAGCGTAGAAATTATAATTGATGACCGAATTGTTATCTGCTCCACCTGTTGGGCTTGGTTTGTCAAAGGAGGGTGTCATGGCCATGAATTTACAATTGACCATCAGGTTATTGAAAACGCTTACCAAAGCGCCCTTTTCTATGTAGGCAGAACCACCCTTCACACCATTTCGTCTCCAGCCAGAATTGATGATGGTATTGTTAAAGGCTCTGATAAGCGCTTGTCCTCTACCTGCCGCGTCATCCTGGCCTGATGATGAAAGTTTTAATCCGTTTGTGTTGGGTGAGAAGATCAGGTTATATGCGGCATCTACCTTACAGCCCGCTTTAAGATTGATGGCCTCACCACCCGTTTGTCCGATGGCAATGAAAGTGTTGTTGGCGATAATTCCCTGCCCACCCATGAAATAGATGGCGTCTGAACGGCCATTGCGGAAAATGCAGTTGGTGATCACATATTTGCCCAATGGATTACTGGAAGTGATATGCGGGGTGATATCACCACCGGCGGTGTAAATTCCTGCCAGGGCAGTAGGAGAATCCGCAACAACATCGCCACCCGTATATTCCATAACAACATGATCGAACAACATTTCAGAACAGTCTTTAGTTCCGACAATACCTCCCCATAGACCACCAAATGTGTTTGCTGCAATACGTTTGCTTGTTGCAACAGAAAACAGGATTGGATTAGCGGTGGTTCCTTTACAATACAATTTCCCCGCAACCAAAAATTCTATCCTTGTATGGCTTGCACCAACACCATTGTCATCGAATATCACCTGAACGCCCTCTTCAATGGTCAGCGTTTGTCCTGCCGGAACAGTGATGTGTCCCGATACATTTACAGTTGCATTTTTCTCCCATACACCTGAAACATTTCCTGAAATGTTGTTAAGGGTAGCCCATGATACAGTAACATCGCATGTTGCTTTAAGCGAACTGATCAATGCGCAAGTAACGCTGATTGTTGTGCTACCTACACTGATAGCTGTAATTTTGCCTGTATTGTCAACAGTCGCAACAGCGGGATTTGAAGAAGACCAGATCACCTCTTTATTCGTGGCATCTGCCGGGAAAAATGTAGCTGTTAAAATTTCTGTCACTTCGGGTTTCAGCGTAGTCGAAGTCTTTGACAAGGTGATCCCGGCCAGATCAATTGTTGTGTCTTTTTTACAACTTGTCACGAAAGTTGCCAATAAAAGCACAATGAAGATTACATGTAAATTCTGTTTCATCTTGATTTTTGTTAAAAGATTATTGAAATTTGTATCTGATTCCTATCATTATATTTTGCCCGTAAAATTCTTTTCGTTCCACTACACCCCCATGATATCTTTCGACATTGACAAAGGATTTGTTTGAATCATTTAGCTTAACATATTGCATCATTGGTGAATTGAGCAGATTGGATGCTTTGGCAAACAGGGTCAATCCGGATTTAAATCTCTTCTCAACTGATGCATCCATCTGTATAAATCCTGCTTGCCAGCTGTCCTGATCTAAGTATCGGGAAACGATGTTAAGCCTGTCGCCGGTATAGGAAGCCGATAACTGACCGTCCCAACCATGGTGCTTATCTTTGACAAGCAATGAAATATTGGCTACATGTGCTGCCTGTCCAAAAAGAGGCCTGGTCTGGTTAATATATTCGGTTAAAATTTTAGTTTCTGCATTTGGGTCAGGATTGGGAATCACCCTCATTTTAGTTGTGGTAATATTGGAGTTGGTAAAGGTGTAATTTGCCTTAATGCCGAGCCAACTGAAATATTTTGTAAAGTCAACCTCAACGCCATAATTGTTCGCGTCACCAAAATTCATTGGCATATAAAAAACATCCTGGCCAAATCCGTTCATCATTCCAAATTCGATTGGGTTTTTGATGCTCTTATAGAAGAAACCGACCATAAATTGTTCTGCAGGACGTGGAAAATACTCGTAGCGAAGATCGAAGTTTCCAGCTGTGGTATGTTTAAGATCAGGA
>CAIYPA010000094.1 GCA_903927965.1 uncultured Bacteroidia bacterium
CTTCCCATCCCAAAGTTGATAATTGTAATGCCATTTGCGCTTGCATTGGGCATCGATCTTTCTTCACCAACTATCGGGACATTGAACTTGTCGGCGAAATGCTCAACATAGTTTTGAAAATTGGTCAGAATAATATGCCGGGTGAAATCCTGGAGTTCACGGCCTGTATAACGGGGAAGCCAGTTTTTTACAATCTCGTCTTTTGTCTTCATAAAAGAAATTTGAACAAAAATATCTGGTTTTTGCTGATTCCTGATTCAATTGAAAAATTAAAATTAGTTTTGAGCCAATTAATTTTAACAATGATACTCAATCTGCCACAATATTCATTTAGGCTTAAGGAACAATCGGGGAAAAGATACATATTTGATGGTTTTCGCCGAAGGTGGGTCGTGCTTACCCCTGAAGAATGGGTAAGGCAGAATTTTGCACGTTACCTTACAGAGGTCAAGCAATACCCTGCATCTTTGGTGGCCATTGAGAGGTCGTTAAAGATCAACCAACGGGATTTCCGTACCGATATCGTACTTTTCTCTCAAAAAGGGAATCCATTGGTGGTTGTCGAGTGTAAAGCGCCCGAGGTGAAAATCTCCCAACAGGTTTTCGATCAGATTGCCCTCTATAACCTTGATCTTCGTGTCAGCTATCTGATTGTCACAAATGGGATGGCCCATTATTGCTGCAAGTTCGATCAGCAACAACTTACATACACCTTCTTACCTGAAATACCAGATTACCAAGTAATTAAAGAATGAATAAATGAATAAATTGAAGAATGAATATATTTAAAGATTTGAAAATGATATTAAAATAGAAAGGATAAATCAATATGGAACCGAGAATCGAAAATCTATCCGAAAAGAAACTGGTAGGAAAACAATTGACAATGTCTCTGGCCAACAATAAAACCTCTAATCTTTGGCGAACTTTTATGCCACGACGAAGAGAAATTAATAATAGTGATACTATTGAGATGATTTCAATGCAGGTTTATAATGAACCTTTTAGATTAGGTGATTTAAATCAGGAATTTGAAAAGTGGGCTGCTATTGAGGTTGATAATTTTGAGAATGTACCTGAAAAAATGGATACTTATACGTTGAAGGGAGGACTTTATGCAGCTTTCCATTATAAAGGACCCAGCACAGACAACAGTGTATTTATTTACATTTTCGGGACTTGGTTACCAAATTCAGACTATTTATTAGATGACAGACCGCACTTTGAAATATTGGGAGCAAAATACAAAAATGGAGACCCGAATTCAGAGGAAGAAATATGGATACCAATCAGACAGAAAAATTTAACTATCTAAAATTCAATAAGTTGCAATGTTAATTCATCCTCCCAACCAGTTTCGGTTCGGTTCCAATCCTTTTTTGTACCACAAATAATAAATCCATATTTTTCAAAAAGTGAAATACTGATTTGGTTTCCGATCCCAATGTTCGCATAAAGTTGGTGCATCTTCAGTTTCTTGAAGCAATAACCAATTAGCAACTCCAGTGCTGCAGAGGCATATCCCTTCGATCTGTCATCCTTTTTATGGATCAATAAACCGATCCCAACACGTAAATGGTAAGGGTCAAAGTCGAACAGGTCGATTGCACCTATCGTTTTCCCGTCTGTTGTATCAATCATCAGACGCAATTGTTTACTTTCGTAGATGTCCTTATCTGCGTTTTTGATGTACAGGGCCAGGATGTAATTGGAATAGGGAACCAATGTGTGGCTTACTTCCCAGATTTCAGGGTCATTTTCCCAGATATAAAGCAAATTAATATCTTCGGGCTCTATGGCCCGCAAACTGATCAGTTCATTTGAAAGGTAATTGGCCATAAACAAAGTATTATTTTATTTGGATATAACAGCTTTTAATTACATAAAATTAATAAAATCAAGTTGTTTGGGCGATTCCATTTTCCCTTTTCCTGCTTCCTGTTGACCCTCCAAGCCATGCCCCACGCCCTTCGCCCCATGCTCAATTGCCTATCCAAGGAAATTCTCAAACAACATCCTGTTCACAATAGACCGGCCCAAAGTCACCTCATCGGTGTATTCGATCTCATCACCGATAGACACCCCACGTGCCAGGGTGGTTACTTTTACATCGAACGGTTTGAGTTTTTTAAAAATATAGAAGTTGGTACTGTCACCCTCCATCGTAGTGCTTAATGCAAAGATCACCTCGTCAATTTCTCCTTTTTCGACCCTTAGTAAAAGTGAATTGATTTCAAGATCAGCAGGGCCAATACCATCCATTGGCGAGATAATTCCTCCCAACACATGATATACCCCTTTATATTGCTGTGTATTTTCGATCGACATTACATCACGGATATTTTCAACCACACAAACTGTACGGTGATCGCGGGAGGGATTGTTACAAATATTGCAAAGGTCGGTATCGGAGATATTGCGACAGGTTTTACAATGTTTTACCTCTTCCCGTAGTTGGGTCAATGAACGGCTAAACCGTCTTACCTCTTCGATATCCTTCCTAAGAAGATGAAGGACCAAACGAAGTGCTGTTTTTTTACCTATACCTGGAAGTCTGGAAAACTCATTTACAGCATTTTCCAACAATTTCGATGGAAAATTATCTAGTGTCATGTACTAAATTTTATTTTTTCAAATATAATATCTTTTCGGTTCTCCTGTCTCAGTTCTCCTTTATCCCGATCTTCGGTTTCCCGTCTCTTTTTTTTTCAAACGTACTTCAGGATCATTTCAAACAATTTCTCTTTGTTAATAGGTTTGGAGATAAAATCGTTGCACCCTGCTTGTAATGCATTTTCCCTCTCTTCTGGCAAGGAATAGGCTGTCTGCGCAATAATGGGAAGGTCCGGAAATTGTTGTTTTAAAAGCTTGGTTGCTTCAATCCCACTCATAACTGGCATTTTAAGGTCCATTAAAATTATGCTGTAATCGTTGTTTGCAACCAATTCAATGACCTCCTTACCATTGCAGGCATGATCGATTTTTTTTACCTTATTTTGTAACAATGTGTCAAAATAATAGATATTTGCCGGTTCGTCGTCAGCAACAAGAACGACCAGTTCTTTCAGTTCCTTTTGAACAGGTTTTGGTTCAGAACTTTCCGTCTGAACCTTATCCGAATGTTCCACAGGCATCGTAAACGAGAAATGGGAACCCTGTCCGGGTGTTGATTTTACATTGATTTTACCACCTAACAACCTAACCAATTCTTTGGATATGCTCAACCCCAAACCTACACCCCCAATTGCCATTGATATAGCCTTTTCTCCCCGATAAAAATTATCAAAGATCTGATGTTGTTCATGTTCTGAGATGCCGATACCAGTATCGTCCACAAAAAAAACAAGGTTCTTTCCATGAATGGCAAATCCCATTTCGATAGTCCCTTCAAGGGTGTATTTCAGCGCATTTGAGATCAGATTTGAAAATATCTGCCTGATTTTGTTTTCATCGGCCTGTACCATCAATGTCTTATATTCCTCAGGGATTGATAAGGAAATGTCGATGCCTTCCTTCAATTCCGACCGGATTTGTCTGTAGTAGATGTCTTTCAATAAGTTGGCAGGACAGAAGCTAATGTTGTTGATTGGCAGTTTTTCACTCTGCAAGCGTGAAAGGTGGATCACATTTTCAATCAGTTCGAGCAATTGTTTGGAACTTTTCTGGACGATGGCCGCAAAAGCATTTTTCTCCTCCGGACCTGCATCTATCATTAAATCAGAAAATCCGACAATTGCGTTCATTGGAGTACGTATTTCATGACTCATATTGGTCAGAAATGCTGATTTCAGGTTGTTGTTTTCCTCAGCTTTTCTTCGGGCCGCAACCAATTCTTCCCTGTTTTTCTTAATTTCACTAATATCAATTGCAACCCCGATCAAGGCGATCGGTTCTTCATCGGAATCTTTAATTACAGAAGTTGACAGCAAAACCGGGAACAGAGTTCCATCTTTTTTCCGGTTTGTAATTTCTCCCCTCCATCCACCATTTAAAGTTTCGGGAAGGATATCCCTTAAATGGTCGTATTTCGTTTCGGGAGACCTTAAAATACTGATATGTTGCCCAATCAACTCATTTTCAGTATAACCATAAGTTGTGTGAAAAGCTTCATTTGTATAAATGATATAGTCTTTGATGTCAGTAATTGAAACACATTCGCTAATCCCCTCAAGAGAATAAGCCAAAAGTTTCATTCTTTTTTCAACCTCTATCTTTTCAGTAATATCCCTTCCAAAACTCACAATTCCTGCAACCTGCCCGAATTTATAAATGGGTGAAGTATTGGTTGAAATGGTCAGCATATTACCTTCTTGTTTCTTAAAACGCAAGTTGTAATTACAAGATACTCCATCCAATCCTTTTTGAAAAATATCGAGAATCATTGGCCGATCCTCTTCCATTATGAGGGGCAAAAATGATTTCCCAATCCATTCATCCATGACCAAACCGGTAGTGTTTGTAGCTATCTTATTCAAAAACAAAAAATTACCATCTAAATCCAATGTCCAGATCAGATCATTGGAATTCTCGATCATTGTACGATACTGATCTTCGCTTGCTTGAAGCTCCAATTCCACTTTTTTCCGTTTGGTGATATCATGATAGTTCAAAAGAATTCCACCGATTGCAGGTTCTTCAGTTAGGTTTATTGCCGTAAATTCAATCCATTTATAGTCGCCATTTTTGCATAAATAACGACATTCACCAGTTCTTGACTGTCCCGGTTCAATTATTAGTTTGTTGAAAATGGATCGTACATATTTCTGTTCTTCAGGGTGAATAATGTCAAATGCTGATTTTCCGATCAATTCATCGGGTTGCCAGCCAAATAGTCTTTCAATATTTGAACTTTTATAACGATTTATGCCATCTGTCCCAATGATGGCGATCACATCCGATATATTTGCCAGCATTGAACGTTGTCTGGC
>CAIYPA010000095.1 GCA_903927965.1 uncultured Bacteroidia bacterium
CCATAAACCTTAGACATGTCGTATTTGTTCAGGTCTTCATTTCCACGCACATCCGCAAAAAAATCATAAGCCAGTTTGGAGGAGACCTTTTCCATCAAATGATCGGCAATCCAGAAGGGTTCCGACTTGCCACGGTCCTTCACCTCAACAACATATTCATCGCCGGCAGTGACCGGATTTAAGGCCGTAAACCACCCTTCGTTGTTGAGCATCTGACCTTCAAAAACGGTCTGCGAAGTTTTTGTGTCCACAATTTTAAATGGGGTATTGTCCGAGGCACCATAGCAGACAAACCGTTTCGATTCGCCAAGGTTGTAACCTGCCTGATTGACAAATGGTTTGTAAACCGGAGACTTTTCAGTGGTTTGCCCTATTGCCAATGTATTGATAAATAGGGCAATAATAAATAGAAGGCAATAATTTCTAATCTTCATATCAATTGTTTATATTTATTTGTTCGATGCACTAAATTCCAATTTTACAGGTCCGATCAGACCTGAATTTGTCCTTCCGATATATTGGGAAGGAGTGGTGAGGTAATGATTTCCGAGTGTATTGTAAACCAGTATTTCAATCCTGTTTTCGCCAGATTTTAACTTACCTGAGAGATCAAATTTCCAGGGTGAGGAAGACTTTGATCCGGTAGATTGCCCGTTTACAATTACTTCGGCCGAAGCCACCAATTCCCCCAAATTTAGGATCACCTTTTGTGAGGTTGCTTGTGCTGCGGTGACTGAAATCGTTTTAAGATAGACCATTCCTCCGGAATAGGTTTTTAACGCATTGTTTTCGCCAAGATCGCCAAGTGTAATGATCCCTTTTCCACACTCAAAAACAATGGGTTCGGAAATAGCTGCCCCACCCTGTAATCCTGCTGTTTGTTCAAGTCTTATGGCAACTTTAACCGATGGTTTTGTCCCTTTTGGAAAGTCAATTATCCAAACCGGAAGGTTCGGGTCGGCCAATCGTCCTGACACCAATTTACCAGGCTGACAAGTCACTTTCTCACCCGAAACCCACGCTTCAGGTTTTGATATGGAAGGTATAAACATGGAAAGAGTGCCCGGAGGGGCTTCAAACCGGTACCAACCAAATTGCCCCTTTAGCTGAGGATTACAATTAAACGGAAGTAAAGAAGGATTGAGGTACCAATCTGTGGCCAGCGAAACCGGTTTATTGAATTTGTTATCGGCTAACTTTTGCTTTAAAACGAAATAACCCCGGCCAATTCCCTTGTATTTCAATAGGATAGGATTTTCTCCTTCCAGTAATCCAATTTCTTCACATCCCGATTCCATGGTTTTTTGATTGATCCATACAGAAACAGGAAGAAGCCCTGCTTTTTGAATTGTTGCTTGCTGCGCTTTCGGTGAAATAACGTTTGACCAGAGGTAATAAACTGAACCTTCCGGTTCTGCAGAAAGCGGATAAACAGGCATGTGCTTGCGTGATTTGTCTATCGATCCAAAAGAGATCAACTCACTGTTAACTGCTCCCTTCATTCCATGGTATCCCTGATGTCCGGCATCCTCTTTCAATCCCCAGCGCCACGAGAATTCATAAGATTGCCAGTCGTATCTTTTGCCATTCACCTCCACCGGTTGACTGGCATCTACCATTTTCAGCGAACTCAGTTTAGCTTCTAAAGCAGAACAATCCATATTATCAGGAAATGGTCCCAGTTTCCAAAATTTTGGGCCATAGGAAATCTGGATATCCTGCCAGTTACGGTCATCCAAATCAGGCTTTTGCCAGTCTGTTTTGGATGAGGTCTCTTCCCTGAATTTCATCTTCGTCACTTCAACCCCCAGTTTTGCATCGAAAGCAGGCAACCGATAATCACCGTATTTGTTATCAAGAGTAGGCTTCAGTTCAAATTCCCAGTTGTTGTCAATTGTCATGATCTCGGTTTTTCCCATTGCTACAGCTGTCGTTTCCATTTCGGGTTTTCCCGGACTAAATACAATCAGCTGAGGTTCATTCTTTTCGAGAGGAAGGACAATCGTGGTTCCTGCTGCCGAGACTTCATCAACCTTTAGCGGGGATGTATTCCCATTGTATGGATTCCATATTTCAACTTTCCCGGAAGCCCTGAAAAAGCACTTTGTTCCCTTTGGAACGCCATAGACGAAATACAAATCACGTTCGCCTAATTTTCGGTGCAGAATATTTGAAGTGAGATTTTCGGCCAGTACCTTAAAGTCAGGTTGTATTAAACTATTTATCAAGGCCTTGGTTTCGCTGTATCTTGGAATGAAAATTCCGGTTCCCCCGGCATTGCTTTTTCGGGTGTAGGTCAGTGTCGAATCGTGCCTTTCAGTACAGGTTGTTCCGAACAGCTCTTTGAGCATGGCCTGAAGTTGTTCGTCATTTCCACCAATGCGGTCACTCACTTCGGGAAGCGTTCCTACTGCCAGAACGATTCCGCCAGAGCGGTAAAAACTTAGCGCCTTTTCGATGGTGGAATATCGAACCGCTGACAAGGCAGGCAGGATTAAAACCTTGTATTTTTCACCACTGACGTAGAGCTCTTTATCTTTGATCTGACACCGACTGAGCGATTCAAAATCCATAAAGTCGAAGTCAATTCCTGAAGGATAAAGATCTCTGGCAATTGCAAAAGCAGTTTCTGTCGATAATTTACCGTTCAGATTGGCTTCAGTTGGTGCGACAGGGTAAACCATGGCGACATCGCACCTGTGGTGCCCCTGTGATAAAACATAGCTCAGCCGTTCTGAGCATTTCAGAAAATCGCCCATATTTGCCCAGTAAGGTTGCCTGAAATGGTTATCTGGGGCAGCCCATTCCCACCAACTGCCATGCGTTGTATAATACAACCCATGAAGGCTCAGCAAGTTATGACCCATCGCGAAATTGGCAAAAGTTGCATCGGCCACTTCTTCGCTGCTCGTTCCCCAACCACTGCCGTAAAATCCTTCCAGCCAGGTACGTGGGCGTTCGTAAAGGTGGGCAATTGAACTGGCCACTTTGTTTTTGATGATGTCGCGTCCCAATCCAGGTTGGTCATTGCCTGGTCCCGACATCCATCGTTGGGTACGGAAATAATCACCAAACTCTGTCACATCCCTTCCACGACCGCCGTGGTCACAGCCAAACAGCATACCCCGACTGGTGTGCCATTCATACAAAGGTTTGAAAAATCCTTCCTCTGACAGACTGACCATCACATCGTTGTAATCGAGCCTGATTTTGTAGGAGCGGGGAGATAAAACTGCAAAAAGGTTGGGCAATTCAGGTTGAATATCATATCCTTTCTTTTCCTTAAAGGCCGCTGCAAACTTGTCGTCCCAGAGAAAACCCCTGATTCCAAACTGAAGTTCGTCAGAGAAAAAGAAATTCAGCCCTTTTCCTGCCTCGCCGGGACAATGATCCTCGAAGCGCTGATAAAACTTTTCGATTATTTTAGCTCCGCTTAGGGGGTTCATCGGATCAAAGGAAGTTTTTATTGTCGTTTGATAAACCACAATGATTTTCCAGTTCCCTGATGGGACCTGCCATGTCAAATTTGAATTTTTTATAGAAGGCATCAGGTCTATCCTTCCAGAGTTATCCGATGTGCCATTGATAGTTGGATAGGCAACAGCATTTAGAACCGTGGAGGGAAGTGCAGTTTTGAACTCCTGATTACCAATGACTTCAAATTGTTTTGCCTCCAACTTTGAACCATGAAGCTGCGGATTCTCGTTCAACATTTCATCGACAAACCATCCTTGTCCGGCAGCACCTAACGTATAGTCGCTGAGGCTGACCGACATATCCCTTTTCTTCGCTTCTTTCAAAAACCACTGGAACAATTCCCACCATTTGTCACTGAACAAGGCTGGCTGACTTGGATAGGTGAGCCCGTAAGTTGCACCTCCTTTGTCGGTATGGCAGTAATTGATCTGGAGACCAGTAATGTTATGGTCTTTTAACTGATCGAGTTGGGTAATGATTCGCTCTTTTGTAAGGGTATCGCCCAACCACCAATAAAACGAAACTTCCCCGTATCCTTTTGGGGGCGTTTTAAATCCCGGGAGGACATCGAGATTTGGCGAGCGGTCCGGGAAACCGGGAGGAAGTTTTTTCGAATTCTGACCGACCGATATAATAAAGGCGGTTAACGAGATCAATATGAACAGAATGGATTTTTTCATATTATTGTTCTACTAAGCTGTTTTAGAAAATAGAATTAATGAAAGCCTTATCGTTCTTATTTGCAGATTCATCATGGAGATATTTAATTGAATAGTGTATCAGGATTATAACTTTTGCCCTTTTCTGTGGGGGTGTTGAATAGTTTACCGTTGTAATTGACTTTCAAATAATTGCCTAATAATGATTTGATTTTGGAGGAGACCAACTTTCCATTCTTCCAGGTCATATCAACGGCAAAACCTCCCCTGGCCCTTAATCCTTTTACCTCACCGTCTTTCCATGTATCTGGCAGGGCCGGAAGTAGCTGCAGGATGTAATGGTCATTTTCCTTGATATGGCTCTGGAGCAACATCTCTGCAACTCCGGCAGTATATCCAAAATTGCCATCCATTTGAAATGGTGGGTGGGTGTCGAACAGATTCTCGACAATGCACTGACGGAACAACTGCCTGATCAAGTCGTAAGAACGGTTGCCCTGACCAAGCCGGGCAAACAGGTTGATCTTCCAGGCAGTGCTCCAGCCGGTGCTAACATCGCCACGTGCATTGAGGGAAACAAGGGCTGCTTTTGCCCATTCCGGTGTAGTCAGCGGACTGATCTGCCTTCCGGGATGGACTGCAAAAAGGTGGGAGTTGTGCCGGTGGTGGTCGTTGGGATTGTCCACATCCTCCATCCACTCCTGTAATTGTCCCCATTTCCCGATCTGAGGTCCCAGAAGGCGGTTGCGCATATCCATAATTTTATCACGATAAGCACCGTCGGTTCCCAATGCCTCTGAAGCTTCGATACAATTACTAAACAGATCATAGACAATCTGTTGATCGTAGGATACTCCCGGATAGGGTGTTCGGTCGCCTTCCACCATTCCCGGTCCATGCTCTGGTGACCAGCCATCGGGTGTGATCAATTTCCCGTTTTTGCCCTCTACCAAATGATCTTCCCAATATTCGGACACATCTTTTAACATCGGATAAGCCCTCTTTTTGAGAAACTCTTTATCTCCGCCAAAAGCATAATGTTCCCAGAAATGTTGGGCTAGCCAGGCACTTCCGGGGCGGTGGATTCCCCAGGTCGAAGGACCACCCATGATGTTGTTGGTACTAAAACAAATCCATCCTCTTTTTGTCTGCAATTTTGGTTCGGTCGATTTCTTTTGAACGGCAGCAAAATTTTCTATCCAATCCAATAATGGTTCATGACATTCCCCCAATGCGGTTGGTTCTGCCGGCCAATAATTCATTTCGATGTTGATGTTGGTCGTATATTGTGAATACCATGCCGGTTTGAATTCGCTGTTCCAGATCCCCTGCAGGTTGGCAGGAAGGCTTCCGGGTCGCGATGAACTGATCAAAAGGTAGCGGCCATATTGAAACAAGAGGGCTTCTAAATTCGGATCTTTGGCCCCGTTTTTATGTGCGTTCAAACGGTCAAGTGTTTTTATTTCGGGTGCTGCTCCTAAATTTAGGATTACCCTATTAAAAAGATTTTGATAATCAGCAATATGAGTTTGACGGAGTTGTAAATAGGATTTCTTTGCTGCTGCTTCCAATCTTCGCTCAAGTTCAGCATGGGGATGGGTTCCCCGAAATTCCTTACGGTAATCATTTAAAAATGAGGTTCCCGCAGTCAGAAGAATCGTAATTTTGTCAGCCCCTTTTATGGAGATTCCCGAAGTGTCGCTGGTTAAAGTCCCACCCATATTCAGCACCACCAACTGTGATTCATAATCCATTCCGTTTTCGGCCAGCTTCCCGGTTGCGGTGATCCGATTTCCATTGACAAGAACCGGTGCTTTATGCGCATCGGTCAACCGGATTTTTCCGGTAACCTGACCCTTGCGATCAGCGGAGAGTTGTAAGGCCAACACCTTGTCGGGATAGCTGCTGAAACATTTGCGTGTAAACTTTACGCCACCTGATTGGAAGGTGACCTGATGAATTGCCTCATTCAGGTTGAGTTCCCGTTGGTAGTTCTCACCTTTTAAAGTTGGAAAATCAATATAAAGATCACCGAACGGCTGATAGTACCCAACGGTTTGTTGTGTTCCCGTAATCAGGCTCTGTTCGTTGAACTGGATATGCTCCTGTTCGATTCCCCCGAAAACCATTCCACCAAAGCTACCATTCCCAATAGGCAATGCTTCCAACCATTTTGAGGCAGGTTGGGTGTACCAAAGTCTTAAAGTGTTTTTGGTGGATTTACCGTAAACCAAACCGGACATAAAGAAAAACAATAGATTGATAATTAAGAGCTTGATCATATTTGAACTTATTTTGATTTATATATTTAGGTACGCTGTACCTTAGTTATCTACTCACGTTGTTTCTTCTACAAATATTGCGGTACGCTGTACCTTAGTCTTTATTTAACGTTGCCTGGCTACAAATATTTAGGTACGCTGTACCTTAGTTTCATAAGAAGATAACCGGGTAACAAACATTTCAATTTGAGTCCAAAAGATCCAAGCTACGGAGTAGCAAAATATTTGTAGATGCGAAATATTTGTAGCCATAACCTAAGAAAGAACGGGAGGTACAGAGTACCGTAATATTTTCGACAAACCATGCCATTAATAACCAGAGGTAAGAATATCTTGAGTTCCGTATAAGTTTTACCATGCTTTTTAAATAATTTCCATTTACCATTCTCAGCTTTTTTGTCAAAATCCACTTCAAATCTTATATCTCATTATTATATAGTACATTGGCACATTTCCAAATTATTTTTCATTTGTAAATCACCGGCAAAACCACCGAAAATGAATCTTCCTTCCCTTTTGGTTTGGCTGCCAGAAACAGGGCAATGACCTTACCGTTTTCAATATAAACCTTGGGCATTTCGAAACGGTCGAAATCCATGTGTTCACCATCCTTGAAGGTGATGCTGAACTTGTGAACCAGGGAGTTGCGCGACAATGTCCAGTCCAATCCATTGGCAGACTCGAACAGCAAAAGGGCAATGCCGTGTTCGGTAATCATATCGCCATGATCTTTGGCGATGCAGTAGTACTTCCCATCCTGAAACCACTCGACATGGTCATCGATCGGGAAATCGGATTTTGGCGAGGTAATGAACGGTTTGTCGTAATCTTTGAACGGTCCGAGTGGTGAATCGGAAAGTGAGATATAATGCTTCACAGCACCACCTTTGTAGCCCTCTTTTTCCATCACCGATTTGTAAGCCAATGAGAATTTTCCGTCGGGACGCTGAAAAACTGTTGGAACGCCGGTAGTGCGCCTTCCTGGAGAAATGTCGATTAAAGGTTTTTCAAAGCGTTTCCATGGACCATAAGGATTATCCGCCACTGCCACTCCAATCCGCTGTAAATTCCGGTTGACCCACCATTCCGGATGAGTCATTTTTGGTTTTACCGTATCGGCTGTGGTTTTCCAATATCCACTACCTTTGTTGGCAGTGTAATACAGATAATATTTTCCTTCAAACCTGATGACATGTGGATTATGGGTCATCTCACCGTCCCAGAATTGATTGCCACGTGCTGGCAAACAAACATC
>CAIYPA010000096.1 GCA_903927965.1 uncultured Bacteroidia bacterium
AAATTCACAACAGAATTTATCAATACTGAGGCTTATGAAATGGCGAATAAAATTGCCTCCGAATCAGGAATCCTCACCGAATTGTATCAGGACAAATCACCTGAAAACCTGAGCCGATATGAAAACACTCAGGAATTGCTGAATGCAATCCAGGATTTCTCGATCAACGCCAGGGAGGAAGGGCGTCCTGCAGGTTTGCAAATTTTCATGGAAGATGTTGCTTTGCTCACCGATCAGGATAACGACAAAGAAGGCGATACAGATAAAGTAACTTTGATGACGGTCCACTCTTCAAAAGGACTTGAATTTAAGAATGTATTTATTGTCGGGCTTGAAGAAAACCTTTTCCCCTCAGGTTTTTCAGGGACGCTAACTTTAATGGAGCTTGAGGAAGAGCGTCGGCTTTTTTATGTGGCACTTACCCGTTCAGAAAACCAAGCCTGGCTATCGTTTGCACAACAAAGGTTACGATGGGGGAAAACCGAATTCTGCAACCCAAGTCGGTTTATTGGTGAAATTGACCATCAATTCCTTGATATCCAAAACATACGTTCGCTGCCACAATTCCGGAACCAGGAACTGATGGCAGATAATAGTAACAAACACTTGCAACGTGAGGAGCCAGTTTATCAGCCGCCCCGAAAACCTGACCCACCACAACAACGTATACAAATTGCAAGGAGCGTACTTCCCGCTGGCTCCAAACCATTTGAAAGCGATAATCCTGAAAAAATCAAGGTTGGGATGTTTGTCGAGCATGAGCGTTTTGGGCGGGGAAAAGTGATAAATATTGAGGGAAAAATGCCAGATCTGAAAGCAAAAGTATTTTTCCCCAATGGTGGGGAGAAGAATCTTCTGTTAAAATTCGCAAAACTGAAAATCTCAGATGAGAAGGATTAATAATTGCAAAAAGGTTATTAAGTTTACCACCAGATTACTCTTTTGATTCATTTTACTAATATTACTATAAATGAGCATATTACATAGCATTATCATTGCAATCGTTGAAGGACTTACTGAGTTTTTGCCAGTTTCGTCAACCGGGCACATGATAATTACCCAAAAAATATTGGCGATGCCAAGCACTGAATTTGTAAAAGTATTTACAGTCAATATTCAGTTTGGTGCCATATTATCTGTAGTTGTCCTTTACTGGAAACGGTTTTTCCAAACATGGGATTTTTACTGGAAATTGTTGATCGCTGTTCTTCCAGCTTTGGTGATTGGATTTTTATTCAGCGAAAAGATCGATTTATTATTGGAGAATGTAATTGTTGTGGCTGTGATGCTTGTAATTGGCGGTGTTTTCATGCTTTTTGTAGATAAATGGTTCGAATATCCGGATATAAACCAGGAGATGGACTGGAAACGGTCATTAAAAATTGGCTTTTATCAATGTATTGCCATGATACCAGGAGTTTCACGCTCAATGGCTACAATTGTCGGTGGAATGGCAACCAAACTTACAAGGAAAAATGCTGCGGAATTCTCGTTTTTTCTTGCAGTACCCACAATGGCGGCAGCTTCCGGTTATAAGCTATTGAAATTAGTATTGAATCCTCAAAGTGTCAATATTCTAACTGACAATTTAGTCACCCTACTGATTGGCAACGTTATAGCTTTTGTAGTAGCAATGGCAGCAATTAAATTTTTCATTGCCTTTCTCACCAAATATGGTTTTAAAGCTTTTGGATATTATAGGATAATAGTTGGTCTGGCAATAATCATAATGGCTTTATTGGGTATCGACCTTAGCGTGATTTAATTGATCTTTAAATAAATAGTTTAACCATGGCATTAATAGTAAAAACAGAGAACCCGGAAGGGTTATTGATTGAGATTAAAAGGGCGATCGATGCAAAAGAGTTTGATTCTTGGTCATATGACGAAGCAGGCGATTTTTCCCATACGCCCGATAAATGGATCAACAGGGCATGGTTGCGTCCGGAAGCAAGTGAAGGTGAATTGAGATTTGGTATTTTAGGCACACATGATGGTGGAATGACTGCATCTCTTTACAGTGTTTATCACGCCCAATTTATTGACCTTTTACTGACCTATTTTGACAAGTTTTTTACAACCGTTGCAGCAACAGCCAAAAAAACTGCCCCGGATTATTTTTAATAATAATGACCAGCACTTATTTGTGATTTGTTTCAAGGACTTTAAATAAATCGTCGGCTGAAAGATCCTCAGTTATATCTCCATTGCTTGCAGTGGAGATATGGCCAGTTTCTTCACTCACAACGATTACAAAGGCATCAGTCTGTTCTGAAATTCCGATGGCAGCGCGATGCCTCAGACCAAGCGCAGGATTCAATTCCAACTTTTGGGATACAGGAAGGATACACCTGGCAGCCTTAACTCTGTTCAGACTGATGATTACCGCACCATCATGTAGAGGTGAATTCTTAAAAAAGATGCTTTTTATAAGTTCAGAGGAGATTGAAGCATCAATTATTTCACCAGTTTCAACATATTCAGTGAGTTCGCTTTCCCTTGCAAGTACAATCAATGCACCTGTATGATTTTCAGACATTTGGCCACAAGCTTCCACAATAGCATGTAAGCTTGCTTCTGAAGCCAATTTAAACTGGCTCGAAAAAAGATGTTCCAACGAAAATTTGCGGTTTGATCGGTAGCGGCTTCCAAGCATAAGCAAAAACCTCCGAACTTCTTGCTGGAATACAATGATGATCGCAATAACTCCTACACCGAAAAGCTGACCTAATATTGAGCCAAGCAACTCCATCTTAAGTGACCTCACCACCAACCATACAACGAAAATGATGAATATGCCCATGAAAATATTAAAAGCCACAGTGCCTTTTACCAATTTGTAAATTTCATAAAAGATAACCGCAACAAGAAAAATATCGATCAAATCGAGAAACCTAACATGTATAAATAAATCAATCATTTGAAGTACATTTTGTTTTATTGACTAACATGATTGTTTCAACTGCCTCTTTTACATCATGAACCCTTAAAATGTCACACCCCCCGGATAAAGCCAATGTATTGAGAACTGTAGTACCATTTAAGCTCTCAAGGGGGGTTATTCCCAATTCCCGCCATATCATAGCCTTTCGGGACAATCCGGCCAAAACAGGCAATTCAAAAATTTTGAAAGCATCCAAACGGTTAATCAATTCATAATTATGGGCGGCTGTCTTGCCAAAACCAAAACCAGGGTCAATAAGAATGTCACAGACTCCCAATAATTTTAATTTTTGAAGTTGTGTTGATAAAAATAGGATTATGTCTTTTACAACATCCAGATATACAGGATCATTCTGCATAGTATTGCTCTTTCCTTTGGTGTGCATCAAAATATAGGGTAGTTGCAAATCGGCCACAATTTCAAACATTTTAGGATCAAAAGTACCACCCGAAATATCATTGACGATAAATCCACCAATTTCATCAAATACGACCTTTAAAACTTCAGAACGGTAAGAGTCAATCGAAATACTTGCATCCGGCAACTCTTTTCGTACAGCTTTGACTGCCGGCAATAATCTTTTTAGTTCTTCTTCTATCGATATTTCCAATGCTCCTGGCCTGGTCGACATGGCTCCAATATCGATGAATTGCCCCCCCTCTTCAAAGATTTGAGTGGCCCTCTCCAAAATAGATTTCTCATTTGAATAAGCACCACCATCATAAAAGGAGTCAGGAGTCACATTTAAAATACCCATAACAGTTGGTTTTGCCAGATTGATGAGTTTACCGTTTAGTTGAATGGAACTCTTTTTTTTATAGAATTGATTATTGTTTTCTTGAAATAGCATAAACAAATTTTAAAATTCAAAAGTAAGAATAAATGTTACACTCATTCCCCATTTTTTAATACTTTTATGGCTCAAAAGATAATTATGGATAAAACGAATCAACAATTTGATCATGTAATCGGAATTTGCCGGGAAGTTTTTATTAAAAAAATGAAAGATTATGGAACGGCATGGCGGATTTTAAGGCCCAAATCGGTGACTGATCAGATTTATATTAAAGCACAACGAATCAGGAGTATAGAAGAGAAAGGGGTATCCATGATTGAGGAAGATTCAAGGTCTGAATTTATTGGAATCATTAATTACTGTGCAATGGCTCTGATCCAACTGGAATTGGGAACATCAGAGGAAGAACTGCCTGCTGATATCACAGAACAAAAATATCGTGATAATCTTGTTAAAGCAAAAAACCTCATGATGGCAAAAAATCACGATTACGGAGAGGCCTGGCGCCAAATGAGGATCAGTTCTTATACAGATCTTATCCTGATGAAAATTAAAAGGACAAAACAGATTGAAGATAATCTAGGAATTACAATCGTTTCAGAGGGAATTGATGCCAATTACCTTGATATAATTAATTATGCTGTTTTTGCTTTAATCAAAATTGAATTTGAGAATAATTATGAAGCATAAATTACTTATAATATCCAGATGGTTTGTCGGGACAGTCTTTGTGTTTTCCGGATTCGTAAAAGGAATTGATCCTGCTGGTTTTCAATATAAACTTGACGATTATCTTGAAGCACTTCATCTCAATGTATTTGGATTTTTAACAATACTTGGTTCTTTTGTACTTCCATTTGCCGAATTTGCTCTCGGTATTGCCCTGTTAACTGGAATAATGACCAGATTATCCACAAAGTTGGCTTTGGTTTTTATGATCTTTTTTACTCCTTTTACCCTTTACATTGCCTTGAAAAATCCAGTTACAGATTGCGGGTGTTTTGGAGATGCTTTAGTTATCACCAATTGGGAGACCTTTTATAAAAATATCTTGCTTATTTCGCTTGCTATCCTACTGGTAATCAACCGCAAAAAGCTTCAGTTCATAACGAATAAAAAATTCAGGGAAATTGTTTTTAGCCTTATCATCTTGGGATATATTTTAGCTGTTTACTGGTCCTATAATCACGAGCCGCTTATTGATTTCAGGCCATATAAAATTGGTGTGAATATCCAGGAAGGGATGAAAGTTCCTGAAGGGGTACCAACTGATGTTTACCAAACTACCTATTCATATAAAAATCTGAAAACACAGGAAGTCAAAAAATTTAGCGACCGTGATTTTCCATGGCAAGACACCATCAACTGGAAATTTGAATCCATGGACCAACCCAAACTAATCAGGCAAGGGTATCGGCCCCCCATTCATGATTTCTCAATACAAAATATTAATAATGAAAACCTTACAGATTTCTTTCTGCGAGATTCCAGCTTCACATTTATGGTAATTTC
>CAIYPA010000097.1 GCA_903927965.1 uncultured Bacteroidia bacterium
ACCCCTACCCTAACCCACCGTCCCGGCAACGGGATATTTCCGAAATCGTAATAGGTTTTATCCAATAGATTAGAGACTTCGAGATAAAGATTCGTCCCTTTTTTGCTCCAATGTAACCTACTGTCTATCAATACAAAAGGTTTGTACTCCATTTCAGTCCCATATTTTGAGCCTTCCCAATTGGTGTAAGTTCCATTCCTGTCACGGTAAGAAACCTGCCATGTTGCGCCAATGTTCCTTATGATTCCGTGGGTCAGGCCAATGTCGAACTTATGTTTCAGGTAATCAAGCACATATTTGGAATCAAAATCACCTGATTTTTTATCCTGGTTCAGCCACGAATAGGTGATGTTGATCGTTTGGATGACCTCTTCGGCATCGAAAAGTTTGCGGGTATTGATTTTTGCTGAAAACTCCAACCCATTGGTATTCAATTCCGTGATATTTTGGGCATACCAGATCGTTTCGTTTGGCTTTTTGATCCAATCGATCATGTTCTTCCCTTTACGGTGGAAATAGGCAAAATGGCCCTCTATTCCCTTTCCCTGGTACTTTAAACCAGATTCATAGGCAACAGCCTCCTCCGGTTTCAAGGCGGCATTTCCAATGTTGGTGGGACTTGAATAGTACAAATCGGTAAAAGTGGGAATCCTGAGCGATGAATTGATGGAAGCATACCATTTCAGGTAGGTCGTAAAGTTCCAA
Organism: uncultured Bacteroidia bacterium; assembly: GCA_903927965.1. Lineage (GTDB taxonomy): Bacteria > Bacteroidota > Bacteroidia > Bacteroidales > Prolixibacteraceae > JAAFHB01. The sequence continues at coordinate 706 of CAIYPA010000097.1, forward strand.
CCAAGGTCAATTCCGGGATAAAAATTCCAATATTTTCCCAATTGGGAATTACGATTGGCCATTAACCCGGCAGAGAAAGAGAAGTTTTCAAGATTGACCGAATGTTCCACAAAAAGGCTATAATTCGACCTTGTGTCCGATTTGGTGAACACGATCCCCGGTTCTCCAGGAACAGCAACCGTTTTTTCAAGTGGCTTTCCAAGCACGGTACTCCAGATATTTTCGCTCCGGAAATCGGTCCCGAAGGCTGTTTTTCCCAATTTTGACTTAAACCAACTGTTTAAGTTAATGCCGTAAACGGCTGTCAAATGGTAGTTATGGCCTTTATACCATGTTGGAGCCAACTCTGGGTACCTGAATAGTTCAAACCTGTCCTGGTTCCTGCGCCAATAGACGGAAGGGGTAAAATGGAGCTTTTTGCCGGTTTCCATTTTCACGGAGGCAAAAGTCGTCTTTACCTGCTCAAACTGATCGGGATAGGCCGGAGTGTAAAAGCTGTTGGCACCAAAATTCCGGTTGGTACGTCCAACCTGCAATTCAATGGAACTGCTTTTTAATGCAAGTTTTCCCTGGTAAAATGCGTCAGTAAGCTGAAAATCAGTATTTTTAATGTACCCATCTGAATTTCGGTGATCGACTGAAAAAAAATTGGTCGTTTTCCCCGAAATATATGTTCCTGAAAGACCGCCGTCATAATAGCCGTTTTGGCCGCCTGAGGCACGGATCTTTAAACTTGTTTGGTCGCTTGACCCTGTAATGATGTTGATTGCGCCACTGAAGGCATTTGGGCCGTAAATGCGGGAGGCTGGCCCTTCAAGGATTTCGACCCTTTCGATGGCATCGAGGCTGACCGGTAGGTTTAACGAGTGATGGCCGGTTTGGGGATCGTTGATGTTGATCCCGTTAAGCAGAATAAGAACCTGATCGAAAGAACTTCCGCGAATACTGATATCGGATTGTACCCCAAGGTTGCTTCGCTGGCGGATATCGACATTTAAGGCATAGCGCAACAAGTCCTGAAGGCTTTGGACAGGTGCAGATTGGATCTCAGCCTTCCCGATTACTTTGACGATGCGCGAAACCTGTGGGAAGGCAACAGGAACTCGCTGTGCATTTACCACAACCTCTTCAACATCAATGTTTTTCATTGTGCTGATCGTGTCGTG
>CAIYPA010000098.1 GCA_903927965.1 uncultured Bacteroidia bacterium
GTAGGTTGGGTCATTTCGGGCATGGTCAGGAAACGGGTTTGGCCCGCAAACTCACCGCCGTCGGTTTCACCCAAAATCCGCAGGAACCGAGTTTCCTTGTTGTAAATCCCGACTCCTCCATCGCCTACCCAAAATGCACCAACAAACCAGCCGAAGGTGAACTTTTTGCAAATGGAAACAAGTAATGTTGTTGAGAAATCTTTTGTTGCCCTACCAGACCTGACTGCTTCTTCCTCGATATTCCGATAGGCTTTAAAAACAGCACTTCCGACTATCGCATAAATGGCATCACCCAATTTTTTGCGGTTGGTATCCAACTTGTTAAGATTGAACTCTTTGATCAGGTGTTCAAATTCCTTGTGTTGTTGCCCAAGCTGAGTTTTGCAAACATCCACAACTGTTTTGCAGGCAATTGCCGAACCTTTACGGGAAGATTTGGCGGAACCGGCACCATCGGCCACTGTCAGAATGTACCAATGGGACGATTTGTCGTAATCCAATCCAAAATCATCATCCCTGCAAATTCCCTCATGGGCATGTGAACGTCCGCGGACACTGGCCGCCACAACATCTTTGTGCTCTTTTCTGATTTTTCTGCCAGTGGACTCAACTTTTAAGAATTGGGTGGCGAAGTCCGGTTTCCAATAGGGATCGGACTCATCAGAGGGTTTGTTCAACCACAACGAACGTGGGTCTGGATTGATGGTGAGGTTCAATTTCCGTTCAAAAATTGGCTTGCCTTCAGTCCATCCTTTCCTTTTCAGGTGCAAGTGAATCGAACACTCACCCGAAATAATTGGGATACCTGTAATCGCATCTGTCTCTGGATCAAACTGTAGGCCAATTGGTTCCATCCCGTCAAACCAAAAATCTTCAATATCGGTCAACCCGATCTTTTCAACGCTAAATGTGAAATTATAAGGTTGCCCTACCTTTCCGTTTGGCAAAGTGATGTACTTATTTTTGATCTGTAATGCAAGTGCCTCATTGATCTCATTTTCCTTCTTAATATCGTTCATAACGGTTTCAGGGATTACAGTAGTAGGTTCAAAATTGATATCAATAACCGGGTTTTCAACAGGTTCTAATATTGATGATCCGGTAAGGGGTTGTGAATTTGGCTGGTTTTCATCATCAACATTTTTTGAAATTTCATCCTGCAGGAATTCGTCCCACAATTTTAAAATATAATCCTTCAATTCCTTACCTTTAACCGTAATAAAATCGTTTATGTGATTCTCACCTGTAGCCGTAACCTCAATTTTTGGAAAGTATTTTGTAATATCCATTTAATCAACATATTAAACTAAATAATATATACAGGTGGGTGTTTCACAGTATAAATCGCAATACCACAAGTAAAATTACGAGCAGGATAATCTGCGACAAATCGACTGCAATTCCATATCCAACCTGCATCGGACGGGCTAGTGGTTTAAAAATGGCCAGGATGGGATTAAAAATGGCGTCAAAGAATTTAAACGTTGAAAGGTATCTTCCTGTCAGCCGATCTTTGTAAGGTGTGAGTTTTGAATAAAGAAAAAGCCCTACGATCAGGACGTTAACGAAAATATAAAATAATAATTTCATGGCTTTAAAATTAAATTGTTAAGTATTTCAATTTCAGATAAATATACAATTAGATGGGCGACTTAGAGGGTATTTCCGGTCTTCCTTCTCCGGCTTCCATCCTCCAAGCCTCTAGCCCTATGCCCCATGCCCTTTGCCCTTTGCTCCCTGCTCCTTGCCCTTTGCTCCCTGCCCTTTGCTCCCTGCTCCTTGCCTAGGGCGTCCTCAAATTCACAGAATTGATGTAAACGATTCCGGGACCAGAGATTTCGACAAGCGAAAAACCTTCTCCCGAAAAAATATTGGATGCCGACATGGACGACTGGATGCGCCCTTCGAGACCTAAACTTGTACAGATTAAACTGCCTTCGTCAACCTGAATTGTTTGACCATACTGCAAATCAATTCTGGTAGGTGAACCGATGGAATCCAAAAACACAGTTCCGTTTCCGGTGATTTTCTGCAAAACCAATCCCAAGCCACTGAAAAGGCTACCTAGTGAAATTTTAAAATCCACATCAACCTGTTGGCTTGAGGCTACGTAATACCCTTTCTTACAAAGGATTCCACCCTCCATTTCGGCAAGGTTTACTGTAACCATCCCCCCTTTGCCGGCAATGACCATTTTTTTGGGGTCGCGACTAAGATTTTTATAGACGACCAGGATTAAGCTTTCGCCAGACATTCCCCTTTTTAGCATCCCCCAAACGCCATTTTGTAGTACCTTCATTTCGCGTTCGATCCCTTTTTCAAGGTAAATCAGGGAACCTCTCTCCGCAAAAAACTGTTCCCCCGGATTGAGTACGATCTCAAGACATTTAAGGTCGTATCCTATTAATTTAATGTTCATTGTAATTATTTCATTTTCATTTCTTCAGAAAGAACCTAAACTTGATACAAATGCTCTTTCCTCAAAGATATTGGACATTTTAGACACTTTAGACGCACTGCCGTGCGTCTCTACGCAACTAAATTACTGTGTGGACTTCGGGAGGTGGTGGTGGCAACTGCATTTCGGTAGCAGCACCCACACTCCGGTTTCCCATGCTGACCGATGCAGATACCCATTTGAAAAACTGACGAAAAGTCGCACTATCGGTTGTATCAAGGCTTACCACATTATCGGTCAGTTCCTTCAACCGTACAGTGTCGGCTTTTGCACCGGCAGCACAGGCAATGATACTTCCAAAGTGCCGACGCTTAACTTCGTGTATCATTTGATTGTACAATTGGTTATCAGACGGTTTTCCGTTTGTCATGATAAACAGGAGTGGCATCCAGTCACCTTTACGGTCAGCTGTTGTGAGTTGCACTTCACGGTCAACCCTTTCGCAAAGAAATTTCAATGCTTCACCAAGGTGTGTTCCGCCCGATTCTGGCAAAATAATCTCGGGAAGTTGAAGATTTTCCAATTCCGTTAGTGGCAAAATCTGTTCTGCCACACGGTTAAATGTGATCAGACTGATGTGGACCGACTCCAATGCAAAGGGATCCTGCCGCAAACTGGCTACCATCGACTCAAGCCCTACCTTGATCGATTCGATCGGTTCGCCATGCATGGCACCCGATGTTTGAATCAGTATATAAACAGGTAATCTTCTCATTTATAATTAATTATTTATTTAGCACAATTCCTGAAATTTCCTCCTGAATTCGAGCGGCTTACGGATGTTGAGAAAAAATTCGTGCGTGCCGCCGATTCCGATTATCGTGATGTTTCCGAATCCAAAAATACGGCCCATAATTGTCTGATCGACGTTGACGCTCTCAATTTTATTTAGGTTGAGCTCGACAGTTTTTCTGCTGATCAGCCCCGTTTTGATGACCACCCGTTTGTTTGTAATGGCAAACTCATCCGTATATCGGTCCATGATCGGGGCAATAAACAATGTAAATATCGCCCTGAAACTTAGAAATATGACCCAATGGTAAGTCGTTTCGTATTCGACTCTTTCACCAGGAATCAGGTTATTGGCAACATATCCTCTCATAAAGGGGAATTTAAATTCATTCAAACCAATAAAAACGAGCGGTGCAACCTTGCACCACTCGTTGTAATGTTATATTCAACTTATAGCAAATCAAATATTTCCTCGATATTTCAATGTATTTCAATACATTACATCTTCTTGTACAAATACTTGATTACCCGGTAATTAAACAACAATATTGACTTCCGGCGGAGGAGGTGGCAATTCGTTCAATCCGGTAACTTCTTTTCCACTGGCTTCAATTTTCTGACTGCCTGTACTCACCGAAGCGGATACCCATTTAAAGAATGCCTTGATCGTTGCCGAATCGGCGGTATCCAACTGAACAACCACATCCGTAATTTGCTTTAAGACAGAAGTATTGGCTCCATGTCCGGCAGCACATGCCACGACCATCCCAAATTTCCGCTTTTTAAATTCAGCCAACCCTTTCTGCCAATTGTCTGTTGGTTCACCATCGGTCATCAGGAACACCAATGGTTTCCAGTCGCCCTTTACCTCAAGGGTCGTTTTGGCAACTTCAGTGTCGGATTTGGAGGCCAGCAACGACAATGCGTCACCCAGGGCAGTGGTCCCGTTTGCCTGAATATCAGGCATCTGGAACATAGAGAGTTCCGTAAGTGGCACAATCTGCCTTGCGGAACTGTCGAAAGTGATCACACTTAGAAAAGCTGTTTCAAGTGCATAAGGATCCTGACGCAAAGTGGAGATTAGGACCTGAACACCATTTTTCACAGCTTCGATTGGTTCACCGGACATCGAACCGGAGATATCCAAAAGTAAATAGACTGGTAACCTTCTCATATTATAAGTACTTATTAATTACACTGTTTAAGGTTCCTTTCAATTCCCTGTCGGCGGTTGGTTCCCCGATCGCATTGAATTTCCATTCACCGTTACGTTTGTAAAATACGCCCATTACCATTGAAACGTGACCTGCAAAATTGGGGCCGTTGGCAATGTCGTAGGTCGCAAAAACCTCTTTAACCTGGGTTGCGGTTCCTTCATAAATCCTGATCGAAGCAAAGGGGATCGATTTGAAATCCTGACCCTGAAAACTGTTCAGTACAAATGCAATCTTCGTAACTGCCGGATCAATTCTTGACAGATCGACAGAAATTACCTCATTGTCCAAACCATCATCACCACCGGTATCGCCTGTCCTGTCATCACCGCTATGGCGTATAGAGCCGTTTTTCGATTGGAGGTTCCCAAAATACACAACTTCCAATGCCCTGTTGGAATCATCAAAAGTGGCACAACTTGCATCCAGATCGACCGCTTCAAGTTTTTTACCCCCAAAAAAGCCCTTCTTTTCGATTGCGCCCCAATTTACACCCACACATATATTTAAGAGTTTGCTACCGTTACTTTTCTCAAGGTTGATCCGTTGTCCTTTTTCTAATTGTATTGCCATTGTAGATTTTCGTTAATTGTACTTGTTTAAATAATCTTCGAGGCCACCTTTGAGGCCTACACCTACGGCTTCGAATTTCCATTCCCCATTCCGCTTGTAAAGTCTGCCAAATTCTACGGCAGTTTCAATCGAGAAATCTTCATCCAAATCATATTTTAATATCTCTTCATTGGTATTTGGATTATATATCCTAACGAATGAGTTCCTTACCTGACCAAAATTCTGTTTCCTCTCAGCTGCTTTGTGGATAGTGACCACAAAAGTGATCTCCGATACAGCCGGGTTGATTTTCGATAGATCAATCAAAAGACTTTCATCATCACCATCGCCTGCACCTGTCAGATTGTCACCTGTGTGTTCAACTGCTCCATCCGGAGATTTCAGGTTGTTGTAAAAGACAAAATAATCATCAGAAATTAATTTTTTATTTTCGCCAAGGATAAAAACCGAAGCATCCAGGTCAAAATCCTGACCCACTGAGGAATTGGCATCCCATCCAAGTCCTACTGTAAATTTAGGTAACCCAACATTCACACGTTGTCCCTTTTCAAGACTAATTGCCATAATCTATTGTATTTTAATTATTTACGTATTTTTTTAAGATTTCCACAAAATTGTCGGTTGGCTGAGGTTCGCCCAAAGCCCTGAATTTCCAGCTCCCATCACGGCGGTAAGCTTCGGCAAAGATCATCGAGTACATGCCATTCAGGGAAGGGTCGCCAGAAAGGTTGTATTTGGCAATCTCTTTCCCTTTGTTGTCAACAGCGCGTATAAAGGCATTCTCGATCATGCTGAATTGCTGATTTTTCGCTTTCCCCTGATAGATACAAACAAGAAACAGGATCTTCTGGTATTTTTGATCCAAAGCATCCAACCTGACAATGATCTGTTCATCATCGCCATCACCAGCACCTGTCCGGTTGTCGCCAGTCAGCCAGATATTGCCGGAAGGGTGTTTCATGCTGTTAAAATAGATCACATCGCCTTCGTAAAGATTGATCTCTCTGCCATTTGGTGCCTTTGCCTTGCGACCCAAATTGGCCACTTTCCCATTTGCATCAAGAAGGAAGGCAATGGCATCCAGATCGTATTCTTCTTCCTTGCCACCTCCAAGCAAACCACTTAAAAATCCACCTTTCTTTTTGCGAACATCCCAACCCAGTCCGATAGTAACCTGCGAAAGGTCGAAACTGTCGCCTTTATCGTTTTTGCGAAGGTCAATGGTCTGACCTTTTTGTAAATTAATTGCCATAGTTTATAATTTAAGCGTATTTACTGACAAAATATTGTAATCCACCTTTGTATCCGATACCCATTGCTTCAAACTTCCATTCTCCGTTCCTTTTGTATAAACGCCCGAATTCTACGGCTGTTTCGACAGAGAAATCTTCGTCCAGATCGTATTTTGCAATTTCTTCGTTATACAAACTGTTGTAAATCCGTATAAAAGAGTTGCGGACCTGACCAAAATTCTGACGACGGGCTTCGTAATCATGAATGGTAACTGTAAAAATGATTTCCTGTATCTTAGGGTCAACTTTCGACAAATCAACCATTAAGGTCTCATCATCCCCATCGCTGTTGCCTCCTGTCAGGTCGTCACCCGATGATTCGACTGCCCCATCCGGTGATTTTTGGTTGTTGTAAAACACGAAATATTCATCCTGCGGTATTTTTTTATTTGCCCCGAGCATAAAGGCAGAGGCATCCAGGTCAAAATCAAACCCTGTACCAGCATTCGGGTCCCAACCCAAACCAATGCCGACTTTGTTAAGTCCAATCTCAATGCGTTGCCCCTTTGTTAAATTTATTGCCATAACATCCAATTTTTATCGTTGAACAGATTTAACCAATTGTATTAGAAATTAATCATTTGTAAATGCATTCATTTTAAACATGGCTGACAAAGATTGTGCCAACTGTTAAAAATGATTTTTTCAAAGATATAAGCAGGTTCGTATTTAAATGGAATGAATCAATGCAAGGGATCATCCATCAGTCATCTTTCTTTTGCACTTTCTTCTGAAATGCCAGTTTTAAAATATTGTAAAAGAAAGGCATAAGCGTAACAATAATCAACCCAAGAAAAATCAGACCAAAATTATTTTTAACCCAGGTATTTTCGCCTATGATATAGCCGGTCAGGGAAAAGAATGGAACCCAGAGAACCGATCCGATAACTGTATATAAGAGAAAAGGGTTGTATTTAAATCCTGAAAGTCCTGCAAAAAAAGGAATGTAAGTCCTGATCACAGGAAAAAACCGTCCAATGACAATCGATTTGGCACCGTGCTTTTCATAAAAATAGCGTGTGCGAATGATGTGTTTCATTAAATACTTCCTAACAAAATGATTGTCACTTTTTTCAAGGTTTTTCCCAAAAAAAACACCAACAAAGTAGTTGGTCAGATTACCCAGTACAGCGGCGAGTATCAACAATGGAACAAGCCAAACTATATTCAAGGCTGTGGATGCAGTAATGACACCTGCTGAAAACAACAATCCATCTCCAGGAAGGAAAGGTAAGAAAAGAAGGCCAGTTTCGCAAAAAATAATCAGAAATAGCACCACATAAGCCTCAGTGACATTTTCAGCAACAATCCGCATCAATGCAACATCGGTATGTAAGACTATTTCTAATAATTCATTCATTCAATGTATATTATGTCATTATTGGAGCAATTTGTCAGCCATTGCATTACCCATGTCAATGCACATCTGGAATTTATCTGCTTTCAACGAACCTTTCTCTTCAACGGGTTCACCGACCATCTCCCATTTGATCATCTCAGCGAATTTTTTGAGGTTGTTTACGCCCCCGCCATTCCACAGAAAATTACCAAATATCCCAAGATAATGCGCTTTAGGGGCCATATGTTCAATCGTGGCAAGCAAAGTTTCAACATTGGGGAACAAAGCATTGTTGTAAGCGCAACTTCCTACGATAAAACCTTTGTATTTGAAAATATCGTTGATAATATAGGAAGAGTGGGTCTTTGATGAATCATAAACCCTGATGTTCTTTATTCCACGCTCGCTAAGCTGACGGGCAATTACTTCCGCCATTTTCTGGGTATGTCCATACATGGAGCCATAAACAATTACAACTCCTTGTTCCATATCGTAGGAACTCCATTTGGTATATCTGCTTAACACCCAGTTTAGGTCAGTTCGCCAGATCGGACCGTGTGTCGCTGCTATCATTTTAATTTCGAGACCTGAAAGCTTCTTCATGGCTCGTTGAGTATGGGGGCAGTACTTGCCGACAATGTTTGTGAAATAACGCATCACGTCAACTTCGTAAAAATCGAGGTTGATTTCGTCATCAAAAACCCCTCCATCAAGCGTACCATAACTGCCGAAGGCATCGCCAGAGAAAACAATCTTGTTCGATTCATCATAGGTGACCATTGTTTCCGGCCAGTGTACCATTGGAATTGTTTGAAACTGCAGATTGTTCTTACCTAAACATAACCGGTCATTGTCGTTGACCAGTAATACCTTACCAGGATCCATACCAAAATTTTCAATGAAACCAAAGGTTTTCTTATTCCCGACAAGGGTGATATCAGGATACCTTGCCCTGATGGCCCTCAGCGCACCCGAGTGGTCGGGTTCCATATGGTTGATAATCAAGTAATCAATTTTCCGATCTCCAATAATTCCCTGGATTTTTTCGAGGTAATCCTCAATAAATTGCCTTTCAGTCGTATCTATTATTGCAACCTTCTCATCGTCAATTAAATATGAGTTGTATGAAATCCCGTTTGGGATAGGCCATATATTTTCGAAAAGATTTGTCCTTCGGTCGTTAAACCCAAGAAAATAGATATTATCGGCAAGCTTAATCTGATGCATACTCTGAATTTTATTATCGTACTCTTTAAGATATTAAGATGACAAAAATACAAATTTGTTTTGTTCCAGTTGACCTCTATCGAATGCTGGCACATTGAAAGTATAGAAAGCAACTGGTCAGTACAAAGCAATCTTCACCAAGAATTCTTAAATCTCATTAAATGAGATTTATATATCATCAATACAAGCTAATTACATTTTAGTTAAAAAAAAGCTGCCCCAATTTTCTTTTTGAGGCAGCTTTGAAACATTTGTAACTTGCGGCTATATATCCGTTGATGTGGACAAATTCCGACCGGTTTTTGGCATTTGAAAACTTTCAGTCCAAAGGTATGAACGAAATCAGATGATGATAAACTTATCTTTACCAGTCTGGCAGAAAGCGCATTTCTCATCGACTTTTGCATTATCATAGGTATTTCCGCATACTGGACAAACAGCATAAACAAATGGCAATGTATTGACAGTATTCGTTTTTAACGCGTCCAAAGCTTTAACATAGAACTCATGATGTTTCTTTTCGGTATCAAACGCCCAATTAAAAGACCTTTCGGCTTTTTCAACTTTTTCTGCCTTGGCATCGGCAAGGAATTGCGGGTACATGGTAGCAACTTCATAACCTTCGCCTTCAATTGCTGCGGCAAGGTTTTCGGCAGTTGTCTTCACTTCAAATTCAGGTTTAAAATCCAACATTTTCTCTCCTAAACCTTCCAATACCTTCCGGTGGTTATTGGCATGGATCGATTCCGCTTTTGAGGCTGCGTCAAAAAGCTTTGCAATGGTATCTTTTCCCTCTCCACGAGCTTTTTGTGCAAAAGCAGCATACTTTGCACTAGCTGTTGTTTCGCCCTTAATACCTGCCTTAAGATTAGCGATTGTTTTCTCAGGTTTTGAACCCGAACAGCCTGCCAATATGATCAGGCCCATGAATGCAAATAACAAAATGTTCTTCATTGTTTGAATTTTAATTGTTTTAAATTTATAATGGCATCATAAAGCTATAAACGAGGGTACCCCCATAGAATCCGGTAATGCTCACCAGGATGGTTGCGAGGCCATAAACAATAAATGCAACCCATTTTAAACCGTTTGCCTCCTTCTTTTGGGAAACAATATAAATCCGAATGGCGGCAGCCACCATTGCAGTCCCAACTGTCATCCAGGCCAATAATTCATGGGTTTCCCTGATTGTGCCGGCAGCACCCTGCATTTCGGAGGTAAACAATAATCCGGAAAGTACCGCTGACAAGGAAGTCAGTGCGCCAATCAGCAAGAGGTAAAAGCCAACTTTTGAAAGACATGACTCCTTTTTAAACATCATGGAAGCAGCATCGGCGATAAAACCCCACAAAAGAAGGGCTATCGGAAAATGGACCAACATTGGGTGAAGATGACTTAATGGAATCATAGGATAAGGGTTAAAATGAATTTTTGCGAAGTTACTTAAGAATTACCGAAACATCAATAAGAAGAGGTGAAAGTTTTCCTATTCATAACCTGGTTTCTAACAAACAATTGCTATTTAGAACCTTTCCAAATCGCATTTAAAAAACCTTGAATCCCCTCTTCACCAATGTAGCCAGCAAATTTCAGCAAAAAAGGTACGACAATAATTGCCAAAATAACCAAAACGTTGATTACAAGAACAGCTGCAACTATAAGTAATAAAAAACATTTCACCTGTTTATTGAACGAACCTTTTAATTACTTTTAATCGCTAATTAACAATCGTAGGAACCACTAAAACGACATTCGTATGAACCATGAAACCTTAAGGATACCATTGGAGATGCAACTTGGGAAAGAACTTTATCAACAGATTCAGGGTAAGGTACTTGAAAGCATTCTAAGGGAAGCAAAAGTTGAAAAAACCGAAAATTATTTTAAAAATATCCTTCAGGGACATAGTTTTAAAGTAAGCGAAAAGCTTGCCCCACGTCTTTTCAACAGTTTCAAAGAGGTCATGGACAGACTGGAATTTAACGAACCGACAGAATTTTACATTACAAATAATCCGGAACTGAATGCTTTTGCGGTCTCGAGACTTGAAGAGGATCAGAGCCATATCATCAACATCAATTCGGGATTGATCGATAAAGTTGACGATGACGAGTTGAAGTTTATTGTTGGCCATGAGATTGGCCACCTGATCAGCAACAATGCCAATATCGCGCAGTTGCTTAACTTTGTTTTTGCCGACCAAACAGAAACACCCCTGATGATGCAGCACAAGATTGCGGTATGGGACAAACTTTCCGAACTGACAGCTGATCGTTTCGGCTTCATCGCTTGTGGCAACCTGGACAAGGTGCTTTCCTGTTTTTTTAAGATGGCCTCGGGTTTAAGCGTCGAACGACTCAGTTTCGACCCAAAAGCTTTCAGTACTGAGAATGAAGAGATCCTGAACTATTTCAAAGAGACCGGATCAGGCAACCTTTTATCGCATCCCATCAACCCTATAAGGATCAAAGCCGTAGAGCTATTTGAAACTTCAAAACTATATAAGAATTTGATTTCAAAAGAAGAGCTACTCACTGATACGGTTTTGGATGAAGAAATTTCGGAATTGATCCAAAGCCTGATGGTGATCAGCAATTCACCCATTAATTATCACCGCACCAAATTTATCGCTTCCGCCGGATTGATTGTCGCTGGTATTGATAAGGCCATTGAACAGGAAGAGTATCAACGGATTATAGAAGAACTTTCGGCTTTTACCGTTTTCCCGAAACAGATCCTCAACCAAATGATCGAAGAAAACAAGATACAGGAGTTTTTCGAGGAATCGGTGAACGCCCTGCTTCAGATCAACCCAGGCGAGAAAAATATGATGCTTGAATATATGATCAATATTATCATTGCTGATAGCGAGATCGTTGAGAGCGAGCTTGAGTTTATTTTCAATTTTGGCGTGAAGCTGGGATTCGAAAGGAAAGAGATCGCACAGATTTTCGCCTTGTCGATCCAAGAACAATTTATTCCAAACATATATTCGTGATTATCAGGAAGGAATATGACCAACTTTTACTTTGATCACCTGAGGGAATATTTTCATAGCAAATGGGGAATACCCCAATAACTCCCCATCAGCTTCAAGAGACACGGGCGAATCCGATTGGATGGTAATTTTCTTGCAACGTTTAGTAGAAAAATGGCGGGATAAAATGTGTTTTCCGGAATAGACCTTCGACAAGTTCATTAACCTTTGAACCAATCCCATATTATGGATCAGTAAAACATCAAAAAGGCCATCGTTCAATTTCGCATTGGGGGTAAGCCTCATACCTCCGCCACAAACGATACCATTTCCTACAACCAGTCCCAATAAGCGATGTTCCTCCTCTATGTTGTCGTCATATTTAACCCTTAGTCTTGAAGGTTTTAAAGTTAAAGCCTCAACTGTTGACACATAAAAAAAAGCATATTTGCCGGCAACCGCCTTAAGTTTGCTCCCGATTTTTGAGACAACCAGACTTCCAATACCCGTTTGACACTCACCTATAAAGAATCGGAATGTTGGTTTATTTGATGTGTCGATGAAATCAACACATCCAAGATCAATTGGTATAGCAGAGGATTTCAGGATTAATTCAATCTGTTGGTCAATCGATTCTGGCAGGTTTACGGTACTGGCAAAACCGCCCCCTGTTCCGCAGTCGATAACACCAAGTTCACAAAATGGATTGATGGGAATTTTATTATTAAAAAAACCATTAATCACCTCATTGATCGTGCCGTCCCCTCCAACAGAGACAACCATCAATGCTCCGTTAACAATTGCATCACGGGTCAGAACGATTGCATCGCCTGCACCAGTAGTATAGGCAACTCTGATTTCTGAGTCGGTTAATTCCCTGAATTTATGCAATATAGATGGAAATGCCTTCCTTGCTTTCCCACTTCCTGCTATCGGATTGACGACCAGTTGGATAAAATTGTCAGCCATCCAATTAATTTTCGACAGATTCCACCACAACAGCAGTTCCGTAAGCCAGAACTTCCGTTAGTCCGCTCATCACATCGTTGGCATCGTACCGCATGTTGATAATGGCATTGGCACCCAGTTCACGCGCATGATAAATCATCAATTGTAACGCTTCTTCCCGTGCCCTTTCGCACAATTCGGTATAGATGGCACTACGGCCACCGAAGATGGTCATAAATCCTCCAGCCATATTGCCAAAAATACTACGTGAACGTACAGTAATGCCGCGCACCAAGCCCAATTGCCTGATAACTTTATACCCTTCCAATGAGGTACTTGTCGTAATCAAGGTGTCGTTTTTCATTGTTGTGAGATTTTAAAAGAATAAAAATTGTAGTTCATACTTTCAATCTATTTGTATTCATAGGACTGTTTTGACTATTTGGACAGATTTAGTGGTTAAGAACTGTGAATATAGAGCAAAATCAATCGTCTAATGATTGGCTGATCAGGTTGCGAAATTTCCATGCCGTATTGTCGGTCACATTTCCTTGGGTTTGCTTCATCAGGATACCGATGATTTTCTCTTTCGGATCGGCAAAGTACTGTGTATTAAAATATCCGCCCCATTCAAAAGTGCCA